>DAXG01000039.1:0-417 GCA_002506275.1 Euryarchaeota archaeon UBA259
GCTGCTGGAAGCGCAGAATAGCCAAGACCACCGTCGTTCGCCTTCTTTGCGATTCCGAGCCACTCCTCAAGAGAATACGATGGGAATCCTGGCATGGTGACATAGATTGGCTTGCAGCGTTCAAGTGCTGTAGCACTGGCTGGCATCTCGAGAATTTCTTTCCCATCCAATTCGTAAGCTACACAGATGTTGATTTCGTCAAGCCCGCCTAAAACATCCAACTTGGTGAGTGCAAGCCCGGTGAAACCGTTGATTCGGTTTGCATGCCGCATGACAACCGCATCGAACCATCCACATCGACGCTTACGTCCAGTGGTGGTTCCAAACTCATGGCCGACCGTTCCGAGGTGTTCTCCAGCCTCATCATCAAGTTCAGTTGGCATAGCACCGTGGCCGACTCGAGTGATGTAGGCTTTG
>DAXG01000039.1:458-4236 GCA_002506275.1 Euryarchaeota archaeon UBA259
CGAGAAGTTACCGATGAGGTGACGAACGGGAATGTGCCTTGGTCGATATCCAAGAGGCATCCTTGAGCACCTTCGAGGATGACATGCTCACCCAATTTGAGGGCGTTATCAAGCATTAAGCCAGTGTTGCGGATTGAGGTCTTGTAAGCGTTCCATATCCATTCGACGTCCGACTGCAAACCTGCGACGGTAATTCGCTCTTCGGAACCGGCTGCTGCGAGGGTTGCGTTCATCCGTTCCGTGGTAGTAACGGCCCAATTCTCATCGCTCATCACTTCAGCAACGTCTCCGAATCGTAAACCGATTCGATTGATTTTATCAGCATATGTCGGGCCAATACCTCTGCCAGTGGTTCCAATTTTCTTGTCCAAACCGTCGAGGAAGCGATGGTAAGGAAGAATCACATGCGCTCTTTCGCTGACGTACAATCGCTCTCCACGCGGGTCTTCGCCTGTCGTGTCTTTCCAACCGGTCAACTCAGAGTCGAGAACCCATGGGTCAACCACCATGCCATCACCCAAGACAAGGTTACATTCCTTGCGAGTGATACCAGACGGTAGGAGGTGGAACTTCAGTATTTGATCGCCAAGGACAACCGTATGTCCTGCATTGTTGCCGCCTTGGAAGCGAGCCACCCAAGTGGCTTGTTCGGCAATTCGGTCGACAAGTTTTCCTTTTCCTTCATCTCCCCATTGGGCTCCAAGAACGACTGTGGCTGGCATAGAACTCTCCTCACCCCATTGCCCTCGCGTACCGTCTTTGAACTATCCGTTCAATTTCCAGTGATTTCGGTACGAAGGAATTGAGTTGATGCCGGATTATTCGGAAGAAACTGACAGTGAAAAAATTCAGTGTTGGGCACGAAACAAGGCATGTCAAGCGCTTGCATTGTCGAACAGAAAACAACCTTTTATAATCAGTAGTGAGATGTTCCTAATTGTTGCCAACCACGGACACCACAGTGTAAAACCGCTTCACGCAGTTTCAGCCACGGCGAGCATCCCCTCGTGGGATTTATATACCTCGGATGACAACTATGTAACATGAGGTTAACAAGATGAAAATTTACTCCGAAGGAAATGCAGGCGAGAAGCCGAACAAAAAGCAGAAAGGCGAATCAAACCGCAGCGGTACAGGCGTCATCCGCCGCACGCTTGAGGGTCACACACGGCCCTGTGAGGACTGCGGTGTCACCGATTGGCAGATGGACGACAGCAGAGGCGAAATAACCTGCAACAGCTGTGGCCTTGTTGTCGAAGAGAACGTGATCGACCCAGGAGCTGAATGGACCAATCGTGACAGAAGCCAAGATCGCTCTCGTGTTGGCCAGCCGCTCACCTACACCCTTGCCGACAAAGGACTCAACACCACCATCGATGTTCGCGATTTGAACACCGGCAGCGCAGGAAGACACGGGATAACCTCTCAATCGAGGAGAGAATGGCGACGCCGACGTGTTATTGATGAACGCTCAAAGACTCGGAAGAGTCGAGAACGTAATTTGGTACGTGCGAATCAATTCATACGCGACCATTCAGGCCTACCAAAACCATTGCAGGAAGAATCCGCTCGACTCTACCGGCGTTTGTCCGGTGAAGGTTTCGTAACCGGGCGTTCGATTGCTGGAGTGACTGCAGCATGCGCATACCTTGTAGCAAGACAGGAAAACCTGCCGCGTCAAATCAGTGAAATCTCAGAAGCGTTTGATGTCAAGGAAAAGGAATTGTCCCGACTGATTCGACAGGTGTCGAGAAAACTCAATCTCCACAAGATCTCATCCCCAGACCAGTACTTTGACAAATTTATCTCAGACCTACAATTACCACCAAGTATCCACACACAACTGGACCACTTGTGGAGCGTTATTCAACCGCATGACGAGTTGTGGCAAGGAAAGAAACCGATGGGTGTTGCTGCTGCGTTACTGTACAAAGTGGCCAACGAATCAAGCTCGCCCCGAACACAATCTGAAGTGTGTCAAGTCGCCAATGTCTCCGAAGTGACACTTCGTGGTCTGCTTCGCCTCATTGAAGGGCTACTTGGACAGCTCGGTGAAGTTTCAAAGCAGTGAATTTTGCTTCAAACGAAGGAGAAACTTGAAGGACGACATCGGTTGGCGAATAGACATGGGATTCAAATCGAAGGCGAGAAAGCATAAGGCTGAATCTGGCGAAGAAACAGCGACAAAGAAGAAATCCTCGGAAAAGGTCGGGGAAATTCCCTGTGGCGTCAAATCCTGCGATGGATTCGCCGACAAGAGTCTCGGTGGCCGCTCACTTTCCATTGACAACGCTATCGACGTTTGGGGTGACAGCGGCTACACCGAACGTAAAGGTCGAGTACGGGTTTGCAAAAGTTGCTACCGGAAATGGAAGAAGGACAACAAGTCTGAGGACACCTACTGATTATATTCACTTTCAGTTTCATCCGAGGGGTGTGGCGAAAGAAAGTGTACCGACGGCTCTGCTTTCGTATGTATGAACAACAGAGTAGTCATCCGTAGCCTTGTCACATCAGAAGGCAACCTCGTAGCCATGGACGACGGTGCTATTGTTTGGCGTCCAACACTTGGAACGAGGGTGCAAATTAAACTTGAAGCCGTTGCGACGGTACTCCTCGCCGTGAAAGGTCCAACAGGATGCTATGACATGGTCGCTGTCGGCGATTCAACCGGTGGCATAAGCATCCTTTCTTTACCACGCCTCGACACCATCGATAAGTTCAGTATCGAAGGAGGTATTGTTCGCTCAATTAATGCAGTGAGTGATTCCTCTGGGAAATTCCTAGCAGCAGCACAAGATGGAAGTGTATGGGTGATCGGAAACCAGGTCCCTGGGAGAGTTGTCCACCTCTTTTCGCACACTGGACCGATTACAAGCCTTCGAGTTCTTGGGGACTCAATTTTGATTCAAAGCGGTTGGAATCGACGCACTTACGATTGGACCGGTGAAACGACCAATGTTTTTGATGGCACAAGACAATTCCAAGTGAAAGAAACACAACGGGCCAACAGGCGTGCTCGAATCCTCGAATCAGAGCAATTACGTAAGGAAAAATCACAACCACTGATGCTGGACTTACCTGTCCTCGGCTAGAGACTTTCATTCTCTTCAAGTGGCCAAGGCGGATGCGGTGTGTACCACAATGCCGTTTGTGCAGGTCGAGGTACTGAACGAGGCACTTGCCCATCGTTTTCTAAACATTGTTCGAAGAATTCGATGTGTTGCTCGACAACTTCCCGAACATGTTTCAATCCCTTGATAGCAGGCCCCTGAAGAGGTATGAGTGACTTCGGTTTGAACGTTAAAATCCGTTGTAGACTGGAGATTAAATCCGGTAGGCATCCACTTGGCAAATCCCATCGAGTCGGGCGGTCAGCACGAGGAATCAACGTGCCTACAATCATCATCTTTTGTTCAGGAATCCAATACCCCATACCATCCGATGAATGCCCTGGCAGGGCAACGGACTCAACTTGTCCGTTCCCCAATGCAAAGACGTCTCCATCCTCAACTATTTGAGTGAATACCGGTGGCATATCCGAATCGAAACGGTTCGCCCAAGTGGTGAAAAAATCTCCAGTTTCCAATGCAGCCTGTCCATCCGGGTGGGCATGAACAGCACAACCATCAAACGACTTGGAGAGGTGCTGAGCCCCTCCGGAGCAAGGATACCGTTTGCTGGTTAACAAAATGCGGTCAAGACTACCGCCTTCATCCAGAACGCCCTTGATTCGCTCAACTTGCAATCCTTGATACCATGAAGTCCCTGCATCGAT
>DAXG01000039.1:4368-5846 GCA_002506275.1 Euryarchaeota archaeon UBA259
AATGCACAGTTGGAAGCAATGCCCTATCCATTTTATGACACTCGGTTGCGATTAAATAGGGGAAGTGAGTCGCAAAGCCATGGCACGATTCCCAGAAGCTGAAGCTCGCTTGCTTCACCGCAAGATTTGCATGCGCTGCAACGCACGCAACGCAGTACGTGCTGTGCGCTGTAGAAAATGCAGCTATAAGGGACTACGTCCAAAGAACATCGAGCGCAAGGGCGCATGATGAACAACTTTCTTTGAGATTCTTCTCAATTCAATCCAAGCAATGGCATCAGTATGGCCATTGGATCACCGAGCAAAAACATCGGAATGATGGCAGGGAAAAGGAACACGAGCAATGGGAGTTTTTGACTTACCCATACGCTCTCGACTCCTGCTTCTTTCAATTCAAATAATGCAGCATCGACTTCCTCGGTTGATGGAGACTTACGAGGTGCACGTTTTCGGTGGTAGACCTCGAGCGAACCATTTGGCTTTTCGACAAGTGTTGTGAGCAGCCAAACATGACGATGAGGAACTTCATGGCGAGGTATCTGAATCGCATGCCATGCCAAGAATAAATCTGAAAAACTTCTCACATGGCCTCGAATCAGATTAAGCGTTAACAGAATGAACGGGATGGCAAGGAAAGACAGCCCCCCCCACATGAGAAGCGCAAAAGCAGGCGGTAATGTAAACAGAGCATCACCGGTGGCGGATGAGAATGTCAACGGCATGGTCGACCAACTGGGAATCAATACTGCAACCCACATCAACGCCTTAGCATCCGCACCACCATGGAGCATTCGGACTCGCCAGGCCAAATCAATCAGTAGAATGAGCGGGAGGACCGCTAAAGTAGACCACCACAGAGCACCAAGCCCTTCCTCATTACCGACAAGGACATCGACTGGATGAACGGACTGATAGGTGACTGCACCGAAAATCAAGCCAACTGCACTGGCAACATACCATAGAGCAACGATTTGGTCAAGTCGGGAACCTGCTCGAATGTCCGAAAGTGTTGGTCTGCCAAGAACCGCACCACTGGCATAAGCAACCGCAGCAGATGCTGTCAGATAAATGGTCCAATCCGCACCCTGTGTCATCAAATCCAGTGCCCAGAGAAACAAGGCAGGCTTAATCCATACCAGCCAGTGCTCATTTTTCACTCGTCGTTCTTTGTGATCCATCCATGCGGCCCAACCCATACCCAAGAAGAGCGTAAAGATACGGGCCCAACCCAAAATATCGGTTTCGGAGAGGGCCATGACCTTCGGATGGCGGCAATGGACTTAAAGACGGCCTCCACACACGACACATTACGAACAGTGGTGCATGATAATGGATATTGAAAACAGACTCCAGCAAGTAGCCACGGTCATCAACCAAATTGACGACCCTAAAGTTCCTCGAAATATTCGCCGCCAAGCGAAAGAAGCATGCGAACAATGGCTGTTGAACAAGGCTAAGAAATTGGATGTACGAATTGC
>DAXG01000031.1 GCA_002506275.1 Euryarchaeota archaeon UBA259
GCCTCTATCGGCTGTGGTGTAAAGTTGAGCAAGTCAGCACCGTATCCCCATTGGAACACAAAGACCAACATACCAAACGAGGCTGAGATGGAGAGGATGTTCATGACAATGGCTTTGATTGGAATAATGATACTTCGCACCTGAATGAAAATCAACACGATGGTTGCAATGAGGATGAAAGCAAGGGCAATCGGGAGATTATCTTGGATGGCCCAGAGCGTATCAAGACTGTAGGCGGCAAATCCGGCGACATTGAGCGAAGAGGATTCACCGGTCAGAAGTGAGGAAGTGAAATCATTTCTTTCTTCTCGTAAGTCGGCGACAAATTCGTGGCTCGCTTTGCTTGTACTCGGTCCGTTCATGGCATAGATGACGTAAGTGACATCGCCTGAAATAAACTGGTCACGCAGATACTCTCTGGATGCATTTTGTTCCGGGGTGAGGTATTCGGCAGGTGTCGACCAAAACTGAACCACACTTGATTCATTCATGCCGACCATTGGTAGAGCATATCCGAACGCTTCATCGATGCGCTCATCACTCACGTGTTTGACCATCCACTGATGCATCAATCGCAAGTTTGTCTCGTTCAATGGGTCTTCTCCGTCGAAATCAATAACGACCAGTGCCGCATTTGAGGAACTCTTTGGCCAGATGGTATCGATGTGGTCAAGGCCAAGCCGTGATTCATCATCGGGAGGAAGTGCGTCCCTGTTGGCAAGCGAGAACTCAGCTTGGAAAAACGGTAGGCCAGCGCCCAGGAGAATGATCAGTGTTGGGATGAGTACTGCCCAAGGACGGTCCATCACGGTGTTTGCAATTTTTGCCCAAACGCCTTCTCCATCGTTGTTGGTCTCAATCTTGAAGGAGAACGGAAGTTTGCGACCTGTGTTGATTCTCGGACCGAGAATAGCCAGAACTGCTGGTAGAACAATCAACGAGTAAATCATCGCAATGGTGACGGCTAAAGTACCACCAATTCCCAGACTCGGTAAACTTGTGTTGGCAAAGAACAACATGCCCATAAGCCCGATTGCAACAGTGATGCCACTGAAGAAAACAGCCTTTCCAGCTGTTGCCACACTCATCGCAGTGGCGGTGCGAATATCGTTTTCATGCCGGCCCATTTCCTCCCTAAAACGATTCACCAGGAACAACGAATAATCTATAGAAACGCCAATACCTATCAAAGAAATAATGTTGACTGCATACTGCGTAACGTCGGTGACGTTCGAAAGCCAAATGGTTACACCCATCGCTGACAATACGGTGAGGATACCCACCCCAACCGGCAAGAGAGCAGCGAGGAAAGTACCGAAAACAATGGCGAGAATGATGAGTGAGAGCGGTCCAGAAACAAGTTCAGCCTTCACGAGATCTTCTTCGATTCTGTGGTCAAAAGTATATTCAATGGCCATTCCATCGGTTCTCCACGCATCGAATTGATTGTCAATGTCAATTGATTCATAGTGGTCTGCATAGAGGGCTTTTGCATCCTTACGAGACATGTTCATGATGACGCGGTTTTGAGCCCAAAAACCGTCTTCGCCTTCAAAAGTAAGTTCGGCACGCTCATCGTCTGCAGTGTCCCACGAATAGTCGATGGTTACATCTGGAAGTGCCGCAAATTCTGCCAATGCATCAATCACTTCCTGTTGCCACAGTGCCGAGGAATCATTGAGCGTATCGTGTCGTACGAGGTAAACGAAACCTTGCGTACTTTCGACGTTGGTACCCGATTCAACAAAGGCATTGTCCATGATGGCCAAAGCATCAACCGATTCAAGGTCACCTTCGCCCCATCCTTCGGCCCAGTCAGGACCGATTGAAATCAATGAAGCCATACCGAGGCAAGCGAGTATTCCGAACGCGAGGACCTTCTTACGATGGTCGTGCGTAAACTCACCAAGTCGGAAAAACAGTCGGCCTTCAAACAGAGAGGAGTCGGTAGACGATTCCATGAGCCGATGCCGGTCGGTGATGTTTATCAAAGGATGTTTCAGAATTGATGCTCTCACTAAGTGTGCATGCTTACACTGCAACTACGTTTACAGAACTCATGTCAAACCACCAACATTCGGCGGTTGTAAAGCGTCTCACGTTCAGAAGGTAAACGAACAAACCGAACACGAGGTTGCATCAGCATCGTTCATTGCTGCGCAAATCGGGCATGCCTTTTGTTCAGCAGAGGCTTCTTCGGCAGGTGCTTCTTCAGCGGCCGGCTCTTCAGTTGCTTCTTCAGCAGGTGTTTCTTCAGTATCTTCAGAGTTCCATGCCTCAGCTGCAGCTTCAAGTTCTGCCTTCTTGAGGTAACCGTTGTCGTCCAAATCGAAGTTTGCAGCGTGAGCAACAAATGCATCACGGTTGCTTTCATCAATACCAGCAGCGGCCATGACTCGGAGTAAGACATCTTCTCTCCAGGAGACCTTTGGTTCAGCATCCTCTTCGGAGTCTTCAGCAGCAGTCTCTTCAGCAGACGCTTCTTCAGCGGCTGGTTCTTCCATTGCTTCCTCAGTTGATTCTTCGGTCGTTTCCTCAGCTTCTTCCTTCTCAGGTGCAGGGACGTCGATGGATTCGTCTTCGTCGCCGAAGTGAACGCCGTGGAAGATGTTTCCGAGTTCTCCGTCAATGGCTCCTGGGCCAGTGATTTCGAAGGAAATCATAATTTCTTCGCCCTTGTTCACCAACGGGATGTTCCAAGCGAGATGTGTTCCATCTTCGCCTTCTTCACTGGTCATTTCACAGTCATCTCGCTTGTCTCCGTTACCACGGATAAGCCAGTCTTTAATCTCGAAATTTTCTGGAATGACGTCCTTGAGTGTGACGTCTTTCAGTCCAGTGTCGCCTTCGTTGTTGAACATAATCAAGACTTCATGCCGTCCCTTTCCGCCGATTTTCTGTGTCATCTTACCAGCACCGAACTTTCTTCGGTTGTGGATGATGTTGACGGAAGGTGCTTCAGTTGCGTCTCGGGTACAAACTGGTCCGTACCGTTCTGCGCTGAATTCAGTTCGAGCAGGTGCGCTTACCGTGAGGCCTTCGTGTTCAGTTGGACCGGGTGCAACCAATTCGTAGTCGATGGTCATGTTCTTTCCAGGTTTGAGGCCTACTGGACCGCGTGCTCCGACCGTAATGGTGTAGGTGAAACCATCACCATCAGGTGAACGGTTGTTCTTTTCGAGGGTAATACCGCTGTTGATTTCTGCTTTAATTTGATCAGCATCGATATCCTTTCCATTCACCTTAATCGAAATCTTCGAGGCATCAGGAGCTTCAAACAGTCCTGGAATATCGTCGGTGATGCGCATCAAGTTAATGTCAGCCGAACCGTTGTTGGTTAGGGTTAATGTAGCGTGAACGGTTTGCTTTCGGAACGAACGAAGTCCAGTGGTCGAATACGACTTTGACAAGTCTGCTTCGACGACTTCGAACTTCTTTGATTGCAACGAGATGGAACCTTCGGTACTTCGTGAGGCACGAGGCAATATGGTATAAGCGAGGTTTGTGGTGAAATCAGGCTTTGAGAGTGCCATGACGGAGCGCTCGTCGCTTTCCCACTTACCATGAGGTTTGACGTCTTGACGAACATCGCCAATGTCGAACAGCAAATCTTCGCTTCCCTTCATTCGGACTTGGAGTTTCACCAAATCGACTGCGAACGAAGAACGGTTTTCAAATGTGGTTCGGCAAAGCCAATTGTCTGGCCGTTCGTCTTCACGTACACGCATGTAAGAGAAGCCTCGGCAGAATGCATCGAGTTCACGGAAATTCAAGTTTGAGAGCGTCGAATCGGATGTGTAGGTCGCAGATGCTGCACCTGCGTCGATGGCTTTGGTACCGGTTACGACGATGGTTCCTTCAACACTGAGAACTTGCTTTTCTCCTGCAGCCATGTCCCCAACATTCCATGTGAGTTCGTTTCCTTCAACGGTCGCGACTCCAGTGTTTTCGAACGTGAGTTCGTCTGGAAGAGGTCGTGTGACAGTAACGCCTTGGATCGCCACAGGCGCCGTGTTTTCAACTTCAAGTTCCATGGCAACAGGGCCACCTTCATCACCGGAAGAGACAGACATCGAGTGTTCTTGGGAACGTGCTGGATTGGTATCGAGACGCTCTCGCAGAACCAGCATTCGCTTTCCTGAGACCTTGTATTTCATACTGTAGTTCGTTCCTGCTTCCAATTCATCAACGGAAACGTGGTCTCCGCCGATATCGGTTGAATCAGCGTGATCAAGCAAAACATCGATGTCGTAGATTCGGTCTTCAGCAGATGGATTGTTCACTGTAAGCAAACCTTTGACCGTCTGCTTGACGATTTCACCGTCAGCGTTCAATGTCGACTTTTCAACCTCGTGCAAGGTACCTTCGAGTTTATCGCCGAGGACTTCATCAACTTCGGCACTGCTTCGAATGACAGCACCAGCTTGTTCTCCGACAAGATTGTCCGGAGTGCCAAGAACTGGGTCAGCAGCAAGTGTGGTCGGCAAAGCAGGAATCTCCTTTGCTTCTTCAGTCGATTCTTCAACAGGTGAACCAAGCAATGCTGCACTACCGCCAAGCAATGAGGCAGCATCAGGCGCAGGTTCTGTTTCCATTTCGGGCACAGGGGGTGCAGGTGGTGCGCCACCGAGCAGTGCAGCACCATCCATTGCAGGTGGTGCTTCAGGCATAGGGGGCATTGGCGGCATACCTGGCGGAGCAGGTGGT
>DAXG01000040.1 GCA_002506275.1 Euryarchaeota archaeon UBA259
GACGGTACATGACCACACCAGCGGTAACCAGTCCAAGTAGAAGCAGTGTCAAGACATAGGCCCACGACGGGATTTGCTTTTCTTCTTCCTGGAACTTATACGAAAGCATCGAGGCTTGCCCTGCGTCCAAAGCGAACTCATCCAGTGTCTGTTGAGAGAGGCGGGGGTCATTGATAAGAATTTCAAGAGTAACCATGCCCCATTCATCGACATCCCCGTACGGAGGGTCCGACTTGAAATCGAACTCTGCCACACCGTCTGCATCCGTCAACGGTTGCAGTGGATTCGAAAGCTGGGTGCCGTTCTCAGAATACATGTAAATGGTAACCGTAATTCCAGACACTCCTTGCTTTGTGTCTTCAGCGGTAATCAAAATTGAGCCTCCGATATCCTCTTGTTCGTTTTCGACAACCTCATCCAAAGTCACCAAAATATCGGCGTTGATTTTAACGTAAATCGGATGGGCTGAACTTGCAGCATTGAGATAGTGCTCATCATGCCGAGGTGTTTCCAAATGAAGATATTGAGAGCCGGCTGAAAGGAACGGTGGGGCGGTTGCTGTCAAAGTGAAGTTCCCATTTGCCCAGTCAATAAGCAGATTATCCAAGCAACGAGCCCCGTCTTTCTGAGCTAAACATTGTGAACCATTACCCAAGTACAAGGTCACATTATCGAATACTTCTCCCAATCCACCAATCTCTGAAATAGAGCCGGTAAGAACGATTGGAGCGAACGTCGAATCGGAACGAACAACGATGTTCGATGATGTTTCATCGATTGTAATTTGAGCATTTGCCCAAACTGTTGCAGTTCCGGTAGACTGTGTACCCAAGTGGGCTTGTGTGCCTTCGAAGTAAACGGTGAAAAGGTGGTCACCACGGAGAAGATCAAGCGTTGCCGGGACTATCGCCGACCAACTGCCATCATCTTGAGTGGTCAGAGTCATCAATTCCACATCATCGAGTCGAAGACTGAGTTCCATGTTCGCAAGGCCATCGTTGTTGACCGTATCAATATCATAAAGCCGTCCGGACAGCGTCCAAAGATTTCCACGAGTTGCATCCTTTCCGTCATCAAAGATGAGTGTTACATCCGAGCGATGTGCCAAGAAGAATGTGGTATTGCCCGTGTTGGAACGATAGAATCCTTGGGCTTCGACAACTGCAAACAGCGAATTGTTACCAAATCCAAACGTATCTGGAACCGTCCATTCGTAGGTGAATGCACCGGTTGAATCGGTCAAAACGGTTGCAATGACCAAGCCTTCAACTTCGAGTTCAACTTCCAAGTCAGCGACACCGGTCAATTGATTGTCGACAACTGTTCCAGTGATGGTGGTGTTCTGACCAACGGCCACTGGGCTTTCCATTGAGACACTTACCAGAATCGGGCTGAATACATTCCATGTACCAGTGGCATTGCTTGGAAGATAGAATGGAGTTCCAGTGAAACGGATTTCCAAATCAATTGGACCCAGTTGAGCATCAGCAGGAACAGGGTAAACAGCAGTAAACAAGCCGGTTTCATCGGTCGAGACATTGGTCATCCATTGCCCACCAAGCCAAACCTCAACGCTGAGATTGTCAAGAGGTGAATCAACCAAGTCCAATAAACGGCCTTGAATCGTCATCAATGCTTCACGATCGACTTCACCGGTAGCGGTCAAGAGAAGAATCTTCGTTGGAACACTGACGTTAAAGTCGACTTGCGCACTGCTGGGCAGATAGTAATCAGGGTTCCCGGGGTCACCAACTCCAATTGGGTCAACCCAGTCTCTACCGCCAAGGAAGCGGACTTCAATCTGGTGAGCTCCCGCCGCAGTGTTTTCGGGTAGTGTCCATGCGACAGAGAAGGTTCCGTTGGCTGCATTCGTTTCGACACTCGAAACGGGTACGCCATCAATGAGCAGGTGAACGATAGCAAGTGATGGAACACCATCAATGGCAAGGCTCTGGCCAAGGTCGTCCAACAAAATACCTTCAACGCTGAAAGAATCACCAGCGACCAGGGTCGCAGGAGACGAAGTGATGGTTATATTCGTCTGGGCAAGAACAACGAATTGAGTCGAAGCATTCGAACCGAGTATTCCTGTCGTACCTGGGGTGCCAGAGAAAAGGACCTCTAAATCATTGAATCCAACACTTTGGTTCGATGGGACGACAAGAGATCCGTATGCGGTTCCGTTCTCGAAAGTCGTCAATGTAGTGCTTACATCGGTGCCGGTGAGCCGAACCAACACTTGTTGAGCTGAAATTGGTGAAAGCGTGTTGTCGCGAAGGAGGACCTGGACAGTGACGTTTTCACCACGTTCTGTTCGGTCGTTCAATGACGGAGAGCCTATTCCATCCAAGGATGGCTTAACAAACACAAGTGTCGAGAATCCTCGACTGTCGAAAGACGCATTACTTACTGAGCCGATGTAATAGTTAACGCTGGGCACGTACGAAGCTTCCAGAGAGTTGTTCCCTGCTTCAAACGCTTCGCTCAGTAAGAGAGAAGCATTCCAAAGACCCCCTGCAGTCACTGAACCACCGGTCACGGTGAAACCAATAGGTAGTCCGTTAATACTGAAGAGAATGTTCGACGGTAATACAGTTCCATCACGTTGTTCAAGCCCACTGCCATTGTCGCTAAGTACACGGCCTGATACATTGAACGAAGTTCCGGCAATTGGGTTTGCAGCAATTGGGTCGACAATCATAACGGTCGTTGAACGTATGGTGACGGTTGAGAGATTCACTTGCGTTGACAGCAAGTCAGCTGAACCGTTGAAGACCAAGGTAACCACAATCAATCCTAACGGATGCGAGAAGGGGACAAGGTGGCTAAAGTTCGCAGACCCTTCGCCGTCAGTTTGAGTACCAGGCAGCCATGTTTCGTGGAACTGAATGTCAACATCGAATCCCGAAAGCGGAGCGAAGAGGTTGGAAGATTCAAGCAAGCGAGCAGTGATGTTGACCGTTGAGCCTCTGTTCACAGTGATCGGGTTCAACGGCTGAATATTGTTGAATTGGCTGACACCCATGACGAGTATACCGGATTGCGTTGTAGCCGTGAGATAGAACGGTGAAGAACCTTCGATGACCGTGATGACCAAAGTTCGGTCACCGCGTAGAGTTCCGTTACCTGATGTATCGGTTGGAACGCTCATGTTGAATGTACCGTTCGGAGACGTTTGATACGAGGAGACCAACAGTTCGTCAGGATTGCTAAGCCAAAAGGCTGACATTTCAACAGGAGATGTAAGAGGGCGTGTTGGGTCATCAGCATCGAGAACTTGGCCAAGGACGTTGAAGTCTATACCAGCGGTGGTAACTGTTGGAACAGAGTCGAGCCGTATATCACTGGGCACCTGGACCGTCAAATTGACAATCGAAGAATTACCTGTTCGTCGAGAGTTGCCAACCGCAAGACCGTCGGTAAGGTCGTCGTAGACGATGACCAAGACGTCATAGAATCCTGGATTGATTCCGGTGGCGGTCCATTGCAAGGTCGAGTTACCTTCGGCATCAGAAACGCCAAAGCCCATCGATGTGTTGGAGTTGCCCCAATCGAAAATGAATTCCACATTCGCATCAGATACGTTTGATCGATCTGCTAAATCGGTGACCTTTGCAATGAAGTCAACCGACTGGTTCATTTCGACAATGAGAGCATCCCTCTCTGGTTCAATCACAAACTCAGATTCAATACCAACAAGTGTTGAAGGGAGGAGTGGAACCGCAGGAGGCACGGAAGAATCGACAAATCGATAATAGGAGCCACCGTCAGGAGCCATTGTGTCGAAATCCATACCAAGAACAACCTCGTATGCATTCGAAGGGTTCGAAGTCGGTGCAGTGAAACTGAGATTGAAACTTCCAGTCGTGTTGTTCAAGAAACCTTGAGAAAGGTCAAACGGTTGACCTTCGAAGTTGAACATCGTCAATGTAAGCATGGTAATGTTGTCACCAAGTACTTTCACATTCGGATACTGCGCATCAAAAATATCTCCAAATATGTAACTGGTATTACCGATATGCGTCCAATCTTGACTTACACTCAAGTTCCAATCAACTTCAGCAGCCACACGAATCTGAGCCAGGCCAGTAGACGGTTGGTACAAGTCCGAACCATTGAACGAAATTGAGAAAGGATAGTCACCAGCAAGAAGCGTGGAATCAATAAGCCAACTGATGGTCATCGACTCTGAAATCGGGTCAACGGTCGTATTTACCCAAGAGCCGTTGAATCCGAAATCAAAGTTACCAGAGATAAAGAGGTCGCTCGAGAGCCCACGATGGTCCAAAACAGTCACCAAAATGGAAGAATCTGAGCCTCGAAGTTGAGAACTTGCCAGTACCTCAAACTCGAGGAAACCTCGAAGGAGGTGCGGAGCACTTGAAGAGAGGTTTGCATCATCAGTCGCTTCGATAGCGTCGGGGAAGAATCGAAGCTGAATTTCAATTTCGCCCGCTAAGACTTGTGCATCGGCAGTCGTGAGCAGATGCTGAAGACTGAATGCACCGTTCACTGTCCGGTTGAATACCTGGAGCCAATCATCGGATGTTCCGTTTTGACGGATGGAAAAAGAAAGGTTTCCGGGCATAGCCACAGGTGAAGCACCCGTCGTTAACGCACTACCGTTAACCCATAAATCATCATTGATGACAAGGATGCTCTTGTTTGTCAACGGGCCTTCGAGGGTGGCAGTCAAGTTCGGTGCATCACGCACATCAATCAAAATGGCTGTCGTTGTTGGTCGCAAATGGAATTGAACCGGAGTCAGGCCTACAACTTGAGTATCCTGCCACCCAGAGAATCCAAGTGTTGCAGAAACATTCGTCTTGGTTTCCAGCGGGTCAAGTTCAAGTTCGATGCTCCACGAACCATCGGAATTAAGAGGGCTGCTCAAGTTTGTGAAACCGTTGACTGAGGAAGTAAAGGAAAGCCAAATTTCGGGTGGGCTATCATCCAGTATTCCGACGTTCTGAACAGCGTCGAATGGAGGGCTTTCCAGCTTGAGTGTTCCTTCGATAACAGTGAGGGCCCCTGCACCGGCAATGGGGGCATTGATTGCATTCGGACCTGTATGATTGATGACGGAGTCATCGGTAACATTGACATAACCATCGTAAACAATTCCGGATTCTGAAACATAGCCTTGCTGATCGAGTTTTACGACCACACGGTACATGCCTGGGCCTGCCATTTCCGGTGGTGACCCGGTGAAGCTGAATGTACCGTTGGAGAGCGTGACTTCAGAACCTATTTGGAAACCCGGAATTGAAGCAGCACCTGGCACTTGGCCTTCAAGTCCAACTGGGACTAAGTAACCCACAAGTGGAAGGAGGGGTATCGCAGTGGCGTTTTCAGTAAACCGAAGTTGTCCTGAGACGGTGAGTGTGTTGTTGGCATCACGGTCGTACAGGAGCGAGGAGATGCTCTGATTGACGATTTCTACTTCCTCTGCGGCAGGGCACGCATCGAAAGCAATCCAACCAAGGTCGGTATCACCGTTCGCTGCATTTTGTTGCAAGCGAACTTCACCCCAAGTCGTCAGGTCATTGGAGTAAACAGTGTACCCTTCTCCATTCCAAGTACCACCAGAGAATCCGGATACCTTACGGGCAGGAAGACCAGCCAGACGAGCCATCGTAACAAAAGCCGTGTTGAATTCGGAACATGTTCCTTCAAAAACCGATTCAACTAAACTCGTGCTCAAATCTTCTGTCGTTGGGATTCGCGAACCGTTGTAATTGCGTTTGAAATCGGTCGTCGCATTGCCGTTAGCGAGGAAGTCTTGAATGGCCAGTGCACTGTCGTATGCGTTGGTTGCGCCCGACTCAGAAACAATCGCTGTCGTGACATTCAAAAGGTATGAACTGGCATTGGTAGGGTCAGTAAAAGAAGAGGGTAAGATTAACTCATAACTTGAATTTGCCCCTGGAACTGTCGAGGAAGCGAGTGTTGCCCAATCGAAGTAATATTCGGGTTGCTGGACGTATATTTCTTGAATCGGGCCGGTAACAACTCGTATGTTGTGGGAGTCATTTGACCGTTGCAACACTCCAGCTGAATCCACAATGAACGATATATTCGAAATGGAATCAGGCACAGGAAGGCTGCCTATGTCAATTGGGTTTTGGTACTTGATGAACCAGTCCAATGTCTCGTTGGCAAAGGCCAAGTCAGCAAGGTGAGTGAGGTTTGAAGAGGGCAGAACAATCGCTTCATACGGGTGCACAGACTCAAGGTGGGCATAGGTTGTTCCTGTGTAGAAATCATAGGTGGTCATTCGCCAACGATGGACAATACTTGTATCAACAGCACCAGAGGTGTTGTTTGCCCAGAATACAATTTCAGTAGGAGTGATATCATCGGAAGGATCGAATGGGTCGAAAGGTGAGCCAACACAACCCAAGACCCAGAACTCTTGACTGCATTCCATTCCGTCACTCATTCCTCCACCATCGGTATCCGGATTGGTCCAGTCTGTACCAGTTTGGTTCTCAACAGCGTCAGGGACACCATCACCGTCAAAATCTGCTGGGAGGAGGTCGTCGGTTGGATCGTTCTCTGGATTCGTCCCGTCGAAGTATTCATCTCGATCGCTAACTCCGCCTGCATCGGTGTCCAAGTCAAGGTCGTCGGTGACCCAGACATCGGAAGAACCGTTGAGAATACCGATAAACGAAAGGTCACAGCCAGTCGTGGTCTCAAAGTAGTTGTTAAGGCCGTCAAGGTCTTCATCCAAGAGATTCACACACGGCTCGTTCGGATCGGTGTTGTCAAAGACCTCATCGAAATCGCTCACACCGTCAGCATCTGTGTCAGCAAGAGTAGGATTTGAAAACCAGCCGAAAGTTCCAAGCAATTCCTGCCAGTCAGCCAGTCCATCTGCGTCCGTATCGAGATAATCGTCATCGCAGTATGTTTGTGTTGTACCGATTGTACCTGAGGCTGTTGCCGAAGTGTGGCAGAATGAACCGTTACGGTTCGATACTTGCGTTACACCTGCAACCGGTGCAGGTGAAACACCTTGTAAGAAATTGTTCACCGTTGCCGCATAGGCGAACGGAATCCAGGTGCCTGAGGTATTGAACCAACCAACACCACCGCTCGGGTTAAACCCAGTACCGTCGAGAACTTCGAGTTGGCCATTACCACCGTTCCATACAACAACAGTCGTTTCAAAATTGACCAACGAATCACATGGATCGGTGCCGTGTGAAACGTTTCGCTCATCACCGTCGTTGATTCCACCGAAATCCGTGTCGGCGACATCCCATAATGTGCAGGAAAGATTCTCTTCCCAGTTTTGTATCCCATCGTTGTCTTCATCCCCCGAATCTTCCATCCGGGTCGGGTCGGTTTCCCCAGCGTCAAGAACGCCATTGAAATTGGAATCTTCATCGCCGTCATCAAAAGCATCACCGTCGGTATTGTTACTTCGAGGATTGCTTGCTTGTGGTGGGTTTCCGTAACCTGCGTTGATTTCAACACCATCGGGGATACCATCTCGGTCCGTATCCGACGAAGTTGGGTCCGTGAGCAAGGTTAACGCCTCGTATGAGTCGTTCAGTCCGTCTCCGTCAGAATCAGCTCGTTGTGGGTTGGTCGAAGTGATGCCATCGACTTCCGCAGTGAACGTTGCGCATCCACCAGGGCCAACACCATCGACGGGGTCACACGGCGAGGTTGTCTCCGTTACGATACCATCAGGCCCATTTCGGAAACAGGGAGATGAACCGCACATCGTAGTCCAAGTAGGATTCACGTATTCCAGGAGATTGATTAAACCGTCACCATCGGGGTCGCCGTTTGGCCCGTCAGCATTGGATGGAGAAGTTGCGTTGAGACCGTTCGCAGCCTCCCAACCGTCGTCCATTCCGTCGCCATCGGTATCCCATCCGGCAACATCTTCGTCTTCGATTCCATCGCCATCATCATCGTTTGAGGAACAATCGGCATCACCATCGTTGTCTGGATCTGCTGAATCCACCAGGCCGTCCTTGTCATCGTCAAAACCGTTGGTACAGATGTTCCCCACTGGATCTTCATCGCACAGTATGATGCTGCCTTGACCGTCAGAGCCACTGTCACCGCAACCGGGACGGTTGTATTGAAGCGCATCTTCTTCGTTCCAATCGTTGACTGGAACTGTACCGTTCCACCAAACGCCGCGATCCAATATATTCGGCGTTGATGAACTGTCCCAAGAGGAGGGCTGAAGGTAGGAATATTCTTGCAGATTCGACATACCGTCTCCATCTGGGTCACCAACTGCCCCGTCTACACCGTTGCTGGAAAGTGGGTCAAGTCCGTATTTCCATTCCCAACCGTCAGGTAGGCCATCGTTATCTGAATCTGGATCGTTTGGAGCGGTATTCATCAAGTACTCAAGACCGTATGTTAGACCGTCACCGTCTTGGTCTGATGCCGCAAGTACATCCATAGAAACGTACGGAATGGCCGCGAATGTTGAAAGCAACATCATGGCCGTTAATGCAACAGATTTGAACGCATTTCGATGCTGAAGAATTTGCCATTGGAAGCGCGGCTCGGTGGGGGAAATTGACGTGCGCATTGCTTTCACTGTTGTTCGGCTTGTTTGATGCCTCATAAGGGAAATGGTGCGATGTTCATACAATATTCATGTTCCGAAGATTCCTTTGCGGGGTGAAAACGTAAAGAAAGCCTCGCAGTTGCCACTTTTAATCCTGCAAAAGTGAAGAAGAAACCCTTCAGAGTTATTTCGAGACTTTTTGCTGGTTCTCACCCAGTGACACGGGGTCGAAAAGCATCACAAATCGTCGAGTTCGTCCAAAAGTTCCAGGTCATCGTCTTCTTCAACAACCGGTTCTGGAATCGACTCTTCAGGGACAATATTGGCTTCAAATTCCTCATCAACCCAATTTAATTTGGATTCCGTATGAACACCTGACGATTGACCTCGACGATACACTGCAAAGACCATCACGATGACAAGTCCTGCTCCAAGTACCAGCGTTTCTGACCCTGGATTGACAACTTCATTCATGAGACAACCAATACCGTTGCAGTTGGTTTGGTAGGTGAACGGTACAATTTGGGTGTATTCTGCATCGTAGGGAACTTCTTCATCCATTGGAGTGACCGTGAGTGTGAACTTGACTTGTTCCCCATCTTTGAGGTTGTCTGGAGGTGTCATCGAAACTGAGAAGTCTTTGTCCGAGTAAGCGGGCAAGGTAAGCAACAGGAAACTGCCTCCAGCTTGATCTGAGGATGCACGAATGACCCCCGTCCAGCCGTTTGGTTCGTCCAGTGTAATCACGACATCAAGAGGAATGTTGTTGTCGTTCGAAATCTTGTAGTTGAGATTTCTTTGCTGATTGGATTCAAACTGAATAATTTCACTGCTGGAGTCGGTAATGGTGATTCTTCCCGCTACGACTTCTTCTCGGACTTCAACGGTCACAGGCAGGTCGAAATATCGCGCTTCTTCTGAATCGACCCCTTCTTCAATGACACGGACAAAGACGGTGTGAAGGCCTGCCTCAACGTTCTTACCAAGCGTCATGTCGAGTTTGAGGTCAACGTATTCATCCTGTTCAAGATAGACAACAACCATGTTTGATTCAGTGCCGTTGGAAATTTCATAATCCCATGTACCGTACATTGGACTTCCATCTGGCTCTTCAGTATTACGTTCAAGGTCACTTGGGTTAATGATTCGCCATGTTGTTTGGCCCAGCCCTTCAGTTGAATCGGTAATACGCAAGTTGTAGTAAACCGAACTATCAGGTGCAACTGGACCCACTGTCCCAAGGGTACCGCCATCGGAATCGGCTATGACTTCAACAAGAATACCAAACGTTCTGTGAACGGTAAAGGCCACATCTGTGGTGAGGGAAGTATCGCTCGAACTCGAGACAGAGAAACGAACCAACCCAATATCTTGGGCATCACGCTCGCTTGGAGGGAATACATCCATTCGAACGGTGAGGATTTGGTTGGAGCCAATATCGGGTGTCAATGAGTAAATTCCTTCTTCAGAGAGTTCCATGCCTGTATCGTTGTCGTAGAACTTGTATTGCCAGGCATCAGGCAGATCAGTCACTCGAAGGCGGAAAGCATCCGTGATGAATCCGGCATTGAACACATCGACGAAGAACTCGCCTTTGGTATCGCCAGCATCAACATAGTGAGAAAGTGTTTCGTCATAGGCTTCTGGACGGGTGGAATCAGCAATCTGAATTTGGTGCTCAAAGTCTTCAAAGACTGAAATTCGCGGTGGTGCAAGTACTTCAGACTCCTCAAGTGAGAGCGTGATGGTTTTGATTGAAACTTGGTCGTTTTGGGCATTCTCAGTATCTGCGTATGCCCGAGCCTCAATTTCAATGCTGCTCGGAGCCGATGTCAAGTCACCGTCGACCACGTCAAACGAAAGAATCGGTCGAGCAAACGAACCGCCACCGTTCAGTGTGTAGCCACCCGACTGGTCCCACACAGGGTCCGACCATGAGCTCGGGAACGGTGAGCCAACCAAATCAAAGATGACGTTCATGGAAGAAGAAGTTGAGCCAGTATGTTCAATCAAGAACTCAATACTGGATGTTTGACCCGGTGCAATCAGCACCGTGTCGGGCTGTGAAGAAGGAAGAGAGAGATACATATCGTATTCGATGAAGGTGATTCCTGGATGCTCGAACACAAGCGTGTGACCTTGTAAATCGCTGATCTCGAGTTGCAAGGGATATTCTCCAGCGGTCGTACCTGAATCATAGGTAAACGTGTAGTTCCCAATGAGTCCTTCGTTATCGAGCTTCAAATCATCGTCCTCAAAGGACTTGTCAAAGACGGAGTTTGCTCCGTTTGGTGTGCTCAAAATCAAGTCGACACCTTGTATGTCATCGCGGCCAAAAGCATCACGGACATCCACGGTAAATTGCATGGTTCGAAATTCTGGGCGATGGTTCGGAGACCATTCAGTCACTTCAGGGTCGGTAAAACTTGCACCTGGGCGGTGGACTTTGACCGAAGAATCCGCCAGTGCATTCGCCTTGAGTTCAAGTTTTGAGAATCCATTGGTCTGTTCAACATCTCCAAAGGCGACATTGACTTCACAATTGTCTCCTCCAATACCGCCGCCACCGCTGCTTTCACAGGTCGCTTGCGCATCGATGTCAAGTTCAATCTGTTTTCCGTTCTCGACGGTAAAACCGTTTGATGAGATTTCAAAATCGATGACGCTCAATGTCCACGGGCAAGCACTGGTTCCGAATGTCCCGCCTGTACAAGGGTCTTCAATGGTCTCGGAGTACGAATCGATTTCACTGCCGCCAGCACCAAGCGAATAGGTAATGTCTGCTGTCGAGCCAGTTGTACCTCTGAATTGAATGTACAATGAAAGAGTCACAAGGTCCGTGCTTCCACGGCCATACACTTGCAAGTCAGAAATCATTTCAGGTGATTGGAAGGTGAGACCGCCGAGTGCACTCTCTTCTTGGTGTGAGCCGGATGGCTCTTCGGTGGTGATGGAACCATCTCCACCGCTTTCAGAAGTCATTTCATCAAGGTACAGGTCATAGGATTGACACGATGTGCAATCACCGCTTGATGCAGAAATAATAGGCGCCTCAGCCAGCGTTTTTTCCTCAATGGAAATCGAGTCCGTGGGTGCCGAGATTGGCAGTACTGAGCCAACCATGAGGACAACCAGAAGCATTGGTAAAAGTCGATTCACTGAAGTTGAATGTTGAGAGGACACCCTGTTCACCATCTCGGCCTGTCCCTCCGACTGTTAAACGGTTTTGCATTGGTTGTTCATGAAAACCCCCCTCTACGAGGGGGAACCGGAAAGTGAATCAAATGCAGGGGGTGGGATACGAACCCACGAACCCATACGGGACCGGATCTTAAGCCCGGCGCCTTTGACCACCTCAGCCACCCCTGCAGGTAGCCGTACCTGCAACAGGATTTGAAGAAAACCCTTCGCCACTTGGCTAAGGAGCAACGGACCAACCACCGTCAACTTCGATGATTTGCCCGGATAAGTAAGGCGAATCAAGTAGGAAATTGACGGTATTGGCGACGTCTTCAACCTCTCCGGCGCGTCCGAGCGGAATCTTCTCAACTACGGAGGCAAAGTGCTCAGCTTCCCATTCAGCTGCCATGATTGCTCCAGGAGCAACGCAGTTCACTCGGACTTCTGGCGCTAAATCACCTGCGAGATTCATCATGAGTTGACGAAGAGCCGCTTTGCTTGAGGTATAGTGAGAGAGTCCTTTCCAAGCACGCCCGAGTGATGTATCAATCATCCCGATGACACAACCGTTCGCGTTCTTGAGCGGCTCGATGAGTCGCTGAGTTAGAAGGAAAGGAACCTCCACATGGATTCGATTGTTGAGGCGTAGTTCTGCAAGAGAAACTTCTTCAAAGTCCATCGAATTATAGATTGAAGCATTGTGGACTAAGCCGTGCAATCCACCGTTGTTTTTCACGGATTCATGAGCCAGAACATGCTCGATAAGTTGGTTCAATTCACCGTCGCTGTCAAGGTCCGCTTTGACAATTTCTGCCGTTGCCGGTATGCCGGTTTCACGCTGATATTCATCAAGTAAGAGTTGAGCCTCTGCAAATGAACTCCGCACATGAAGAAAAACAAACCATCCTTCAGACAAAAGTTTCGTCGCAATAGCTGCTCCAATCCGCTTACCGCTGCCGGTTATGAGTGCAACCCGTTGTCCCATGAACTCGACCAACACATCAACCCTCATCAATGCTGTTAAACATGCATACAGTCAATACTTTGAACAAACAAAATCAAGATGTTTACAAATGCAGTCCAAAGTACACCTTTTTGAAAGGCAAAGCATCGGGTAAAACAAGGGGGAGCAGAGGTGTCCGGCAAACAACTTCCGATGGCGAGTAAAACGCCTCCTGCATTGCGCCCAAAACCAAAGCGAGAAAGGCTACCCTCTTGGTTCAAAACTACACTTCCATCTGGAGAACAGCAGGCTCTCTTTAACAAGACAAAGGCGGCAGTGAAAGACAACGCCCTTCACACCGTCTGTCAAGAAGCACGCTGCCCGAATATTCACGATTGTTGGGCAAGCGGCGATGCCACCTTCATGATTGCTGGCCAAGAATGTACCAGAGGATGTCGATTCTGTGCAGTTGGAACCATCAAAACTCCTCCTCCTCTTGAGGTCAATGAGCCGAAACAATTGGCTGATGCTGTGGATTCAATGAATTTACGCCATGTCGTGATCACGGTCGTCAACAGAGATGACCTGCCGGACAGTGGTGCAGAGCATTACAAATCGTGTATCGATGCAGTTCATGAGCGAAGCCCTGAAATCACGCTTGAGTTGCTGTGCTCGGATTTAGCAGGCGACCACGACGCACTCGAACTTCTTCTACGCGAGAGTCCGTTGTCCGTTTTCGCCCACAATGTCGAGTGCGTACCGCGGCTTGATACAACGGTGCGTGACCACCGTGCGTCCTTTTCTCAATCGTTGGAAATCCTCAGACAAGCAAAAGTGCTTCGACCGGACATCATTACGAAATCTTCACTGATGGTTGGGGTTGGAGAAACCGACCAAGAGATTACCGAAGCCTTGCACCTCTTGCGTGAAGCAAACGTTGACCTTATCACCATCGGCCAGTACCTTGCCCCCTCTGCAAAACACCTCACAGTAGACCGATTCCCTGAACCTGAGATGTACGATATGTGGGCGCTTCAAGCCATCGAAATGGGCTTTGCAGGGATTGCGAGTGGCCCTCTTGTTCGTTCCTCATTCAAAGCGGGATTACTGCTTCGTAAAACACTCGACTCAAACAATCAAGAAACAATGCCTGGTGCATATGTCTACGTCGCTCAACCCCATAGCGATTCACCGGCACCACTTAAGACAGAGATGGAGTGAGGTGGAACAATGACCGAGAGAGTGACTGCCACGACAAAGCCGTACACAATCGGGCGACCGCCGTTCCGACCGGGCGAGGACGCTGATTTCGGTGGCAAGTTCAGCGAACAACCCGGTGATTTGAATCGACCTGACCCCGCATCATGCACCGCACAAGACACCGTCCCTCACGCATCCGGTTTGATACGGGTACTCGATGACAACGGGGTTGCAAGCGGGGAATGGAATCCAATGCTGGATGCAGAGACGTTGATTCAAGGTCTTGAATACATGATGCGGTTGAGAATATTCGATGACCGAATGATGAAGATGCAGCGAACGGGTAAACTCTCCTTCTACATGCGCTCTTTTGGTGAAGAAGCAATCGCCATTGCTCAAACAATGGCACTCGAGACACAGGACTGGATTTTCCCATCTTACCGTCAACCAGGCGCTCAATTTGTTCGTGGACGTGACATGGTGAGTATGATTTGCCACTGCATTGGTAATACAGAAGACAACGTGAAAGGCCGTCAAATGCCCGTCCACTACACCTGGAAACCGGGACGATTCATTTCGATTTCCTCTCCTGTCGGGACCCAATTTTCCCAAGCGGTCGGAGTTGCAATGGCCAGCGCCTACAAGGGCGACGATGAAGTCTGCATTTCATGGCTCGGTGATGGGACATCTGCTCAAGGAGATTATCACTATGCTCTCAACTTCGCTTCCACCTTCAAACCACCAGTGATTCTCAATGTTGTCAACAACCAGTGGGCCATTTCCACCCACGCAAACTTAGCAACAGGTGGACGCACATTCGCTGAGCGTGGACTTGCTTACGACATTCCATCGATGCGAGTTGATGGCAACGATTTCCTCGCTCTTTACAGCGTGACCAAATGGGCTCGGCTACGAGCAGCTGCCGGACTCGGCGCAACGCACATCGAAGTCTACACCTATCGAGCAGGAGCCCACTCCTCATCGGACGACTCATCTGCTTACCGTCCGAAAGATGAATTCAAGCAATGGCCTGGTGGCGACCCCATTCTGCGTCTTAAGGAGCATCTCATCAAAGCTGAACTCTGGGACGAACAACGCCATGTTGAACTCGCAAAGAAAATCGATGAAGAGGTCATGACCTCCTACAAGGCTGCATGTGAATTCGGAGATTTGGCAAGTGGGCCCTATCCACCGGCCTCAACCATCTTTACTGAAGTCTATGAAACCGTGCCATGGCATGTTCAAGAACAACGAGAGGAACTCGGGAAGTGAGGTGCTGATATGGTAGAAATGAACATGATAAAAGCACTGAACTCCGCACTTGAAGTTCAACTGACCAAAGACAAGAACGTCGTGATCTTTGGCGAGGATGTCGGGTTTTTCGGCGGCGTATTCCGAGTCACGGATGGATTGCAAGAGAAATTCGGAGAACACAGAGTCTTCGACTCACCGCTCGCTGAAGGCGGCATCGCTGCGATTGCAATGGGTATGGGCCTCAACGGTTTGCGACCTGTTGCTGAAATTCAATTTGCGGACTACATCTTCCCGGCATACGACCAAATCGTCAATGAAATTGCCAAAGTTCGCCATCGCTCAGGTGGAGAATTTACTGCACCGCTCACGTTCCGCACACCTGCCGGTGGTGGAATTAAAGGTGGACATCACCATTCACAATCACCTGAAGCACAATTCACACATACACCCGGTCTCAAGGTTGTTTACTGCTCAAATCCATACAATGCGAAGGGGTTGCTTACCGCAGCCATTGAGTGCAACGACCCGGTCATTTTCTTTGAACCAAAGCGATGCTACCGAGGCCCGTTTTACGGCGACCCGCACAACGTCCCGACATGGGCTGGACACCCCGACAGCGATGTGCCTGAAGAACACTTCACCGTTCCACTTGAACAAGCGCGTATCGTTCGCGAAGGCAGCGCTTGCACCGTCATTGCCTGGGGTACAATGGTTCACGTGAGTGAACAAGCCATCAAGGATTCTGGAATCGATTGCGAATTAATCGACTTGCAAACTTTGGTCCCTTGGGACAGAGATACGGTTGTCAATTCAATCAAGAAGACGGGTCGATGCGTCATCGTTCACGAAGCTCCAAAGACCAGCGGATTCGGTGCTGAAATGAGTGCATCGATTCAAGAACGCTGCTTCTACCATTTGGAGGCGCCAATTACTCGAGTGACCGGATGGGACACACCCTTCCCTCACACAACAGAATGGGATTACATCCCAAGTCCAGCGCGAATCGCTGAAGCAATAAAGAAAACACAGGAGGAATAAATATGGGAACATTTGCATTTAAAATGCCAGATATCGGAGAAGGCGTCGTCGAAGGCGAAGTCGTAGAATGGATGGTCGCTGTCGGAGACAGCGTCAAAGAAGACGACCCAATTCTTTCGGTAATGACCGATAAAGCAACTGTAGAAATCCCATCGCCTGTTGACGGTAAAGTCACCAAAGTGATCGGAGAAGCCGGCGATATTCTACCTGTAGGCGTCGTCTGCATCGAATTCGAAGTTGAAGGTGACGGAAACGCTTCATCCACCGATGCTGCACCAGAACCTGAGGCTGCTCCGGCTCCAGAGCCAAAAGCAGAACCAAAACCTGCTCCAACTCCTGAACCTGCTGCTGCCCCAACACCTGCCCCTGCACCATCACCTGCAGCGGCCGTTGCACGAGCGCCAGGAACCAAGGCATTGGCAAGTCCAGCAGTACGTCAGAGAGCGCGTCAAGCCAACATCGACCTCAACTTCGTTGCTGGGTCCGGACCTGCTGGCCGTATCAGTCATGCTGACCTCGATGCTCACATTGCAGGCGGGGCAAGTGGCGCAAGCAGTACACGTCCAATGGGCGCTTCTGCCCGAGTTGAAAAGAACGGAACCGAAGACATCAAAGTTATCGGATTGCGAAGAAAGATTGCTGAAGGCATGATTTCTTCGTACACAACCATTCCACACTTTTCATACTTCGAAGAAGTTGATGTCACTGCGCTTGAAGAACTGCGACAGCATCTCAACGCTACCCGGCCTGAAGGTGCACCGAAACTCACCTATCTGCCCTTCATCATGCAAGCACTTGTCAAAGCACTCGAGGAACGACCAGAGTGCAACGCTCTTTACGATGACGACTCAAACGTCGTCACTCGACATGAAGCCATCAACCTCGGTATTGCAACTCAAACCGACCGGGGCTTGTTTGTCCCTGTCGTCAAGCATGTCGAAGCCATGGACATATGGCAATCCGCTACGGAAATGACTCGAGTCACCAGCGCAACCCGTGATGGAAAAGCGACTGCAGATGACTTATCAGGTTCAACATTCACCATTACAAGTCTTGGACGGCTCGGTGGATTAGGAGCAACACCAATCATCAACAAGCCAGAAGTGGGTATCCTCGGCGTTCACAACGCTAAAGACCGTGCAGTCGTCAAGGACGGAAACATTGTCATTCGTAGAATCATGAACCTCTCGTCCTCTTGGGACCACCGAGTTGTTGATGGCCACGATGGTGCAAGCCTTGTCCAACTGGTCAAGTCGTACCTTGAACATCCAGCAACCATCTTCATGTGAGGCGCTTTTCATGCAAACGAAAAAATGTCAAGTTCTTGTTATCGGAGCCGGCCCTGGAGGCTATGTCGCAGCAATTCGCGCTGGGCAACTTGGGCTCTCAACCATCATTGTCGAAGGTGAGAAAGCGGGTGGCACATGCCTTATTCGAGGATGTATTCCCTCAAAGGCTCTCATTCACGCAGCTCACAAGTTCCACAGCCTATCCAAGCATGAATCCAATGACGGGCATATGGGAATCTCAATACCAGGCCCTGCTGAACTTAACATGGCCAACTTGGTTGGCTGGAAGGAAGGCATTGTCACCCGTTTGAACAAAGGTGTAGAACACCTTCTGAAGAACGCTGGTGCAGAACTCATCATTGGATGGGCTGAATTCCAAGACGCTAAAACCGTCAAGGTCGGTGAAGGAAAAGATGCAACAATCATACAAGCAGAACATGTGATTCTTGCGAATGGTTCGGTCCCGATCGAACTCCCGTTCATGCCGTACTCAGAAAACGTCATCTCTTCACGAGAAGCATTGTCACTTGAAGAATTACCACAACATGTAGCCATCGTTGGAGGAGGATACATCGGCCTTGAACTAGGAATCACCTTCCGAATGCTCGGCTCTGAAGTGACCGTCGTTGAAGCAATGGACAGCGTTCTACCAATTTTTGACAAAGAACTTCGAAGACCGTTGGAAATTGCCATCAAGAAGCAAAAAATCAAGACGCACCTCGGTGTTTTTGCTAAAGGTGTTGAAACGACCAAAGACGGAAGATGTAAACTCAATTTCATCGACAAGAACGAGAAGGACGAGAAGAAAATGCAAAACGTCGTTGTCGACAAAGTTCTGGTCACTGTTGGACGCAAACCGAATTCAGCAGCACTTGCACCGACCGGTGTAGCACTCGATGAACGTGGTTTTGTCAAGGTCAACGACCGATGTGAAACCAACATGCGTGGAGTCTATGCCATTGGCGATGTCTGCGATTCTGGCGAAATGCTTGCACACGTAGCATCGTTCCAGGGTGAAATGGTAGCGGAAATTATTGCGGGCCACAAGCGTGCATACGACCCCGTTGCCGTTCCTGCAATTGTCTTTACCGAACCAGAGATTGTATCGGTCGGACTCTCACCAGAAGAAGCCAAGGCTGCAGGTCATCCAGTAATCACTGGAAAGTTTCCACTCGGTGCCAACGGCCGTGCTCTTACCCAAGAGGCTGAGAAAACTGCTGGATTTATCCGAGTCTGTGCTCGTGAAGATGATCACCGAATCCTTGGAATCCAGGGCGTTGGAACGCACATCAGTGAATTGGTTGGTGAATGGACCCTTGCACTTGAGATGGGGGCGTTACTCGAAGACATTGCTGGTACAATTCATGCTCACCCAACCATGACGGAAATGACCCATGAAGGTGTGCTTGCAACACTCGGTCATGCCATTCACTCAGCTTGAGTGAAAAGGTGCCTACGAGCAAGGAAAAGAAGCGTGAGACTAAGCAACGCACTCAGGGCCTTACCCGTAGGGCTTGAAACCCCCGAGTAAGTTCTTACTTATTCGAGACTGTATAAAGTTCAACCAACTGTAATCATGAACCGCAACTTAGGCAGTCATCAGGAGTATCAAGTGAACAAGCAATTGCTTCAAGACTCGAGATGTCTTCAGCACGCTCTGCAAGTCCACCAACTGTTTGGTCTTCAGACTTCTTGGCTTCAACAGTGAATTGAATTGCATCTGCTGCTGCCTTCGTTCGCAGATAGTACATTCCTGTTTTCAGTCCCTGCTTCCAGCCGTAAAAGTGCATGGAAGTGACCTTTGCCGGGTTTGCATCCACCATGTGAATGTTCAGTGATTGGCTTTGGTCGACGTACGCTCCACGGTCGGCTGACATGTCAAGGACGTGACGTTGCTTGATTTCCCAAGTGGTTTTGTACAAATCTTTGATTGAATCGGGGATTCCTGAAATGTTTTGAATCGAGCCCTTGTGACGAAGGATTTCGTCTTTCATTTCAATTCCCCAAAGACCGAGTTCAATGAGGTCACGAACCAAGTGCTTGTTGAGAACAATGAACTCACCTGAAAGTGTTCGTCGAACATAGAGGTTCGAAGTGAAGGCTTCGAAACATTCGTTATTACCCAAAATCTGAGAGGTTGAGGCAGTAGGCATTGGTGCAACAAGCAGAGAGTTGCGCATTCCATTATCAATAATTTCTTGCTTCAAAGAAGTCCAATCCCAACGGCCGCTGTGATCGTTCATTCCCCAAAGGTCGAATTGCAGTTCACCACGGCTTGCAGGTGAGCCTTCAAAGGTCGAGTAAGGACCTTCAGCAATCGCTGCATCTTTGGAAGCGGTACAAGCTGCAAAGTAAATGGTTTCAAAAATTTCTTTGTTGAGTTTTCGTGCTTCAGGACTTTCGAAAGGCAACTTGAGGAGAGCAAATGTATCTGCAAGACCCTGTACACCAAGACCGATTGGCCGATGGCGCATGTTCGAGTTTCGAGCTTCTTCGACAGGATAGAAGTTGACATCAATGACACGGTTCAAATTCCCAGTAGCGTGATACGTCACATCGTACAGAAGTTGGTGATTGAACGATTGGTTCTCAACATCGACGTACTTGTTAAGGGCGATCGACGCAAGATTACAAACTGCAACTTCATCCTTAGCAGTGTATTCCATAATTTCAGTGCAAAGGTTCGAGGAACGGATTGTTCCAAGGTTCTTTTGATTCGACTTTTCATTTGCAGCATCCTTGTACAACATGTAAGGCGTTCCAGTTTCAATTTGTGACTCAACGAGCTTATCCCAAACCACGCGAGCAGGGAGAGTTTCACGAGCCAATCCTTGGGCTTCATAGGATTCAAAGAGTTCTTTGAATTCTGCTCCATACGAATCTTGAAGGCCAGGGCATTCATTCGGGCAGAAGAACGACCAATCTGCATTTTGCTCAACACGTTCCATGAACAAGTCAGGAGTCCAAAGGGCATAGAACAAATCACGGGCACGGAGTTCTTCCTTGCCGTGGTTCTTTCTCAAATCGAGGAATGCAAGGATATCTGGGTGCCATGGTTCGAGGTAGATGGCGATTGAACCCTTTCGCTTGCCGCCGCCTTGGTCGACGTAGCGAGCAGTATCGTTAAACACACGAAGCATAGGAACAATACCATTGCTCTGTCCATTGGTTCCTTTGATGTACGAACCCTTGGAGCGGATGTGATGAATCGAAAGTCCGATTCCACCGGCTGACTTTGAGATAAGAGCACATTGTTTGAGCGTGTCATAAATTCCGTCAAGCGAATCGTCCTGCATGGTGAGCAAGAAACAGGAAGACATCTGAGGTGTAGGAGTTCCAGAATTGAACAGCGTAGGGGTAGCGTGAGTAAAATATCCTTGGCTCATTAAATCGTATGTCTCCAAAGCTTTGCTGATGTTGTGATGATGAATACCAACTGCAACTCTCAAGAGCATGTGTTGCGGTCGTTCAGCAATTTCTCCGTTCAATCTCAAAAGGTACGAACGTTCCAAAGTTTTGAAACCGAAGTAATCGTAGTTGTGGTCACGTTTGTAATCAATATGGTTGTTGAGAATCTCAGCGTTTTCCATAATGATGGCAAAGACTTCCTCTGAGATGAGAGGTGCGTGCTTACCGGATTCAGGGTCAATGTATTCGCGCAGATCGGTAATGACATCGGTAAAGGTCGATTTGGTTGAACGATGGAGGTCGTCAACACAGATGCGAGCTGCGAGGCGGCTGTAATCAGGATGTTGAGAAGCAAGGGAGGCAGCAGTCTCAGCAGCGAGTTGGTCGAGTTCACGTGTGGTGACTCCGTCGTATAGTCCTTCAATTGTCAACTTTGTAACGTGTCCTGGGTCAATCCAATTTGGATCAAGACCATAGGTTAATGTCTTCAATTTATCATGTATGGCATCGAACCGTACATCTTCTCGTTCTCCTTTTCTGTTTACGACTTGCATTGTCATTTTTCTTCCTCCATGTGTTCATCGTGAATTCGCAGTAAGTTCCTATAATTGAATACGGTTCAAAAGTCTTCGTCTACAGAGAACCGCTGTTGGACGCTTCCGAGGTTCCCGCCGTCTTTGACACCGGCTTTCTGATATTCGCCAACTCTCTTTTCAAAGAAATTGGTTTTACCTTGCATCGAAATCATTTCCATCCAAGGGAACGGATTGGTCGCGTTGTACAACTTACTGGCCCCAAGAGAGACCATCAAGCGATCTGCAACGAAACGAATGTATTCTTGCATAAGTTCTGCATTCATTCCAATCAAGGAGACTGGAAGAGCGGATGTCACGAATTCAATCTCGATATCGACTGCTTCTGAAATGATTCGGTGAATCATGTTTTCACCAGCACCACGGTTCAGTTTATTGTGAAGCAGGCAAGCAAAGTCACAATGAAGGCCTTCGTCTCTTGAAATGAGTTCATTCGAGAAGGTGAGGCCGGGCATGAGGCCACGCTTCTTGAGCCAGAAAATAGCACAAAAAGAACCTGAAAAGAAAATACCTTCGACAGCAGCAAAGGCGACCAAGCGTTGAGCGAAGGAGCCCTTCTTACGTGAGAGCCAGCGCAATGCCCAGTTTCCTTTCTTCTTCACAGATGGAACAGTTTCCAATGCGTTAAACAAGTGGTCTTTTTCATTCGCATCTGTAATGTAGGTATCAATAAGCAGTGAATAGGTTTCAGCATGGATGTTTTCCATCATGATTTGAAAGCCGTAGAAACAACGAGCTTCAGCCCATTGGACTTCGTCTGCAAAGTTCGTAACCAAGTTCTCGTTAACAATCCCGTCACTGGCAGCAAAGAAGGCGAGAACATGCTTGAGGAAATGTCGTTCATTATCGCTTAGAACTTTCCAGTCTTTGGCGTCTTCAGCCAAATCGATTTCTTCAGCGGTCCAAAACGATGCTGCATGCAATTTGTACATTTCCCAAATTTCTGCCTGTTGAATTGGGAACAATACGAAACGGTCAAGATTTTCTTGGAGCATTGGCTCAATATGTTCTTGTGAAAGATCCAATTCAAATCCATCGCTCTGGCTCGATTTATTACCGTGTTCTATGACCATGACTCATCCCCCTCGTTTCTTTCACGCGCTGGAATTTATTTGCCCTCCGAGGAAGTGTATAATGTTCTCCCCCAAATCGCGATGCGAGATATGGTTTTCAAGAGGTTTTACCCGTTGCTAAAAAGTGGCTCAGTTGTCTGTTATTCCTGTGTTTTATCCATAGACTATAAAGGCCGGTTTTTGAATGTAAAATCTACACTACCTCAAGGTGTGTTTCCACTCCAACTCGGCAGAAATTTTGAGCCCAAGAGAGAAACTCAGTTCTTTGGTTGAGATGAGCGATGTTGCGTAACCCAAGATGCGTAGAGTTCAGAAGACTCTGCTGACAAACAAACCACTTGCGGGACGTCGTAAGGATGGTGGAGATTCAAAGCCTCCAAGAGGGTTTTCTTTGAAAGAGGTGATAATTTGAGTTCCAGTTTCCACTCTTTGGAAGAGGTTATTCGCCCATCCCAGTTGTAGATCGATTGAATGGAAGAATATTCGACGCAAGCAGCACCAGACTCTATGAGAAGTTGAGCAAAAGAGCCTACACGATAGTCTTCCCAATCTCCTGGGAGAGTTGTAAGAACGATTAACAGTTCATCGGACATAAACAGGGATGAGGGCTTAAAGTCCTCAATACTTGTTATGTTCATTCAACTTTACTGACGCTGACAGCGTTCGGTCCTTTCGGACCTTCGCCGACTTCGAAGTTGACGGTATCTCCGTCCTGAATTTCTCCTTCAACTTCGGAGATGTGTACGAAAAGGTCGTCTCCGCCCTCTCGTTCAATGAATCCGTATCCTTTTGTTTGGTTAAACCACTTTACTGTACCTTGTGCCACGACTCGTGCTTCAACAAGTGGTATATTATGTTGAGTGCTGAAGTCCCACTCAAATCTATGTTTCACAGAGAGTGTGGTTTGGCCGGTAACGGTTTGAAATGCGATGAATTGATAATTCAACAACTGCAGCCCCGCCTGTGACTCGGCACGATAGCAGGTTGGGAATCGTTGAGTTCAAACCACATTTTGAAAAGACGTGCAAGGCATTGTTTCCAAATGATGATGGTTCCTGGAAGCTTCACGATGTCATTTCGAGTGAAGGCATCTATTGGCTCGAAGTAACGTGCACTTCATTCTACCGTCCCGACCAACCCGTTCGTATTGCGACCAGTGGGTTTTCACAACACGATGTCATTGCCTGCTGTCAAAAAGAAAACGGTGCATGGGGGGTACTGTTCCACGGAAACGGATGGGAGGAAGTACCCTCAATTGCCAATATGCTCAACCCAAAATTACCTTTCGATCCCAACCTCATCTCCACAGCGCACAGAAGAAGAAGCAAGACCTATACTGCGCGTGAAATATGCGAGTATTATGGTTCCACACAAGAAGAGGTTCGTGAAGAGTTTGGAGAGCCAAACCAAATTTGGAACGATTCAGGGAAATTGTGTTGGACCTACTTCGCACTCTGCAAGAGCCCGGGTCAAAAGATTGCATCGCACAGTATTTTTTGCTTCGATTCACATGGCACTGGTAGTGGATTTGACTACGATTACGTCATGATGCCTTCAAAATGGGACATATTTTGGCATGATTATCCTCACAAGTGAAGAAATACTTGAAAGAATCGAACCGCAGATGATACGAGAAGAAATGTACGATTCGCTTGTGACCAAGTGGCAAAAGATGAACATCGTATAATAACGGAGCAAGTTTCAATTAATCCGGCATCAAATACGGCACATGGCCGTTGAACCACTGTTGCCGCTAAGTCATGTTGCCGATGCCGTTGGAGGGTTTATGGATGCCGAAGAAAACAGTTGGTGGGTTCGGCCACTAAAAGCACTCATCTACATCGGTGTATTTTCTATTATTCCGCTTTACTTTTACTTCGCTTGATCGGAAAAGATTGAGCCAACAATTAGAGCTCATCTTCCTTGGCAAGACCGGACTTGAATTGGACGATTTGAGAAACCCATAGAATGAGCACAAGGCTCCCAAGAGCCAGATTATACGATACGAGTTCACTCCCAAGCCATAATCCAAGATAGAAAATGGAAATCGCACCTGCCAACCCAGATTGCAGGAATGGAGCGAACTTCAATCGCGGGTCGATAAAACCGTAGACGTAGTATCCTCTCCAACAATAGGCAAATGGATATGCAAAAGCGGCATAGATTAACCCGAGGAACAATCCAAACAGAGCGAATTCGGGTTGCAAATAAGGCTGTGCCAGTATGATTTCGATGGTGAGAAAGACTGCAGCAAAATTATGCATAATCTGGTTGTGAAAGAGAAATTGATGATCATGGTTCCTGCGTTGACGAACTTCACCTGGCAGGATGACGAAACGTACAATGGTCGAAGTGAGAAAGGCCGCACCTAAGGCCGTTGAAAACACGGCAACTTGGAATATTTCCAGCCATTGCGGCACATTCTTCCCAACCATAACCAGGTATGTGCCGGCAGAAGCAAGAACAAAGTAAGTGAAATTCGACAGAAGCGTCCAACTGCTGAATGTTACGAACTTTTCGGATTTCACTGGATGAGTCATCCGTTCACTGCGTGACTGGTGGTCGATAACAATCATCTTTCCCGTCTCCATTCGGTACATGTAAACAATTGCACTTGCGCCAATCAACAAACAAAACAACCTCCAAAGAAGAACCAGAATCAGTGGGAAAGTCGATGAATGAAAGGAAGGGAAAGATTCAATCAGTAAATCGTTCATATCCCATCGAAACAACAGGAAAACGCTGAGCGAAGCAATCACGAAAAGAGTGGCCAAACTTTGAGGTGTTGAGTCTTTCTCGCCGTAGCCAAGAAGGTCAACCATAAACTCTCCCGCATGTCGGTCATTTGAAAACTCTTTCACATTGTGCACCCCTGCCCTATCCCCCTGTTTGATGGATAAGTTGCTTGCAATCGCCTCATAGAAACGACTCCGTTCCGAACAGATGGCATTCAACCCCGCTCATCGTGTATTGAGGCATTTGGCTAAATTTTGTCTCAGGAAAGCCAAAGTTATTATTCAAGGGTTCAGAGCATTCGATATGAACCGCCGAACCGCTCAGAACCAACGTAAAGTTCGTATGCCATCGATCATTCGCCGTCGTCCAAAGAAAGTAGTTCCCGAGAAAGCAGTGGTAGAGACGTCTGAGGCATCGTGCCAAACCACTGGCTGCGGCTGTGGAAACTGAATTGGAAACACACGTTGGTTTTAACGAAGTTTCTCGACAAAGAATGCGCGTGCACGCACCATGGAATCTGCACGCGCTGCAGGATTTCCCTCAACGTGAGCCCCCCTGTTTCGTAAAATGCGAATCACCCATCGCCGTTGCCAGCGTTGATTCAAAGGCCATCGAATACCGAGGAATAAATTTCCAGACATGTGCCCGTTCTTATCAATTCGTGCAGTTCGTTTGTTCAGATGAACCGCTTTTGGCAGTAAGGCATATTCCAGCTCACTGTCAAAGGAATGATGTGCCCCGGAATACGTATGCAAGTGTGCATTCGGCAGTTGCGGCATCAAACTCTCGACGAAGTGCAATGGGGTCCAATCATCAGCATCTCCGTGAAGAATAAGCATTGGCGAATCCGTCCATTTTTGGATTTCCGGACGGAGATGGGCTGCTGGATAAAAGGGTAAATGAGCATCAAATGGTGTTCCTAAAACATCACAGAGAGGTAACCAGGACGAATAGAGTGCTACGGTACCTCCAAGACTCCAACCGGTAATTCCAACCTTTCCAATTCGAGAATCTTGTTCAAGCACTGAGCGGGTGCGAAAAGCGTCAACGAGCATCATTGCATGCGTGACGGTAAGTTGGTCGTCAACTGTAGAATCAACTGAGCGTGAAGTGAAGGAATGAATTTTGCAAACGGCGAGACCTTCAGCGAGCCAACCATTGATGTGGTCCTGGTGATGAGAAGCCCAACCCATGCTTCCATGAAGAGCAATCACGCACCCGAACGGACCTTCTCCTTTGGGAAGAAATAATTCCGCATCTACCGTGGTCTCCGAAGTATTTTCCAAGCCGGTGAGTATGTGATGAATTTCAAAAGGAGAGCGGGAAAGTACACGGAATCGCTCGCCCATGGTTTTGGGAAAGCATGTGACACTTCAAATGTGCTTTTGTAAATCAAATGTATAAGCTTGTGAGGAACAACCACAAGGGCTACTCCAAAAAATACCCTTGTGAAGATGCGGATCGTGTACAAGGGTGTTTAGCAAAACCCTCGTGAACAGAAGTAAATCACTTTGGTTGGCCCGCTTTGCTTGTTGTAGGAACAGCGTTGATTATCTTTGCAGCAACAAGATGGGCGAAGAAATAGGGTCTATCCGAATACCCATTGAAACGGATTTACAATTTCAAAGGGCTTTCAATCTGTCCTTCGACAGGCTAATCTCAAAAACCGATCTACACAAGGGGCCCCCTCGTAGCCGTATACGTGTACAACCGTA
>DAXG01000038.1 GCA_002506275.1 Euryarchaeota archaeon UBA259
ACCTTTGCGAGGAAAGCGTGTTCCTTGGTTTGTGCGTTAACACCGTCGTTAGCAGCACAGAGAAGAACTGCTGCGTCAGCTTGTGAAGCACCAGTAATCATGTTCTTGACGAAATCTCGGTGACCTGGAGCGTCAATAACAGTCCAGTAGTAGTTCGGGGTAAAGAATTCCTTGTGAGCAACGTCGATGGTGATACCACGTTCGCGCTCTTCCTTGAGTCCGTCCATAACGTAAGCAAGACCGAATCCAGCCTTACCGGACTCAGCAGCGAGTTTTTCGTTCTTTTCAATAACGTGACCTTCAATGTGACCGGAGTCCAGTAGTAGACGTCCGACAGTTGTTGACTTTCCGTGATCGACGTGTCCGATGAACACGATATTTAGGTGAGGCTTGCTCTTATCTTCCCATTGACTTCCCATGGTAATTACTCCTTAGCGAACCCTCCGAACAACCACCCCTATTTGAAAAGCGCGACGCGCCATTGCATGACTGAAATGGACTGATTAAGCCTCAGTACTCTCTTTTTAGAGACTGGGCAGTGATTTTTGCGGAAAAGCAGTAAGCATTTCACTCTGCACCGTGAATAGAGCCGTCCTCGGCAATTTTGTACAATCGTATCGTACTGGTCGCACCAGAGATGGCTTTAGGACTGCCCGAAATAGCCACGATTCTATCCCCTACACCGATTGTTCCCGATTCCATAAGGGTGTGAAGCGAGGATTGCATGGTCTGTGAACCACGGTCGTACTCTTCGACCATGAGCCCTTCCACGCCAGGTATGAGTTGCAATCGTCGCATGGCACGAATGCGGTTACTGACCGCAGTGACGGGAATTCCCGGGCAGTATCCGGCGACCAGACGAGCGGCATTTCCGTGTTGGGTCGCAACAACAATGCGTTTGGCTTTCGAAATCTTCGCCAACTCGACACCTGCGTGAGCGACTGAACGAGTGGAAACAAACCGAGCCAAACCGCTTGGACGCTGGTCTGATGAATTCAATCCTTTCTCGCTTGCAACTGCAATCTTTGCCATCGTTTCGACCGCTGCAAGAGGATACTGACCCAAGGCAGTTTCTCCAGAAAGCATCACTGCAGTCGCCCCATGTCGAATAGCACCGGATACATCGCTCACTTCAGCACGTGTTGGCCGAGGCTGAAGCGTCATGGATTCAAGCATCTGTGTAGCCACAATGACAATTTTCCCTCTTGTTAGAGCGCCATCGATGATGCGCTGCTGCGCCTCAGGAACGTCTTCAAGCGGAATTTCCACACCCAAATCGCCACGAGCGACCATCACTGCATCGGCTGAATCCAGAATTTCTTCAAGATGCTCAAGAGCGACTGGATGCTCAATCTTAGCAATCAGTGGGACATGAAGACCAGCGTCTCGTACCGCTTTTTGAGCAGGTTCGAGGTCTTTCGCAGTACGGACGTAACTGACTGCAATATAGTCGGCACCAGCTTTGAGAGCGTGAGCCAATGCTGCCTCATCGTTCGGTCCAATGGCAGGTAAGTCAACCATTGTTCCAGGTACATTGACGCCTTTTCGCTCACTCAAAATGCCGCCGTCTTCAACAATACATTCGACCACGCTGTTTGGTTGACCAGGGGAATGAAGCACCTTAAGACGAACCAGTCCATCAGCAATGAGAACGGGGTCGCCGTTGGTTAATTCTGCAGACAAACCGGCGTATTCGACTGGAATATTGTTGGCATCTGCGTCTTCCATAAACGGTTGGCCACAATGAAGGTTGAGGGACTGGCCTCGTTCCAATACCACGACATCTGAAAACCGACCAAGACGGAGTTTGGGTCCTGGCAAATCTGCAAGAATACATGTCGGCCGACCAAGCGCGTCCTCGAGCGAACGGATTCGTTCATACAGCGGCGTCTTATCATCAGGTGCGCCATGAGAGTAGTTCAAACGACAGACGTTCACGCCAGCCTGAAGCAGGGAAAGCAGCGTTTCTGAGTCATCGCAAGCAGGTCCTATCGTGGCCACTATTCGTGTTCGTCGCATTTGATTCATATCTCCGTAGGTACCAAGTGAGAACTCAGCGATAATGCAGCCGTATAACAAAGGATTCGACTTCTAAATCATTGATTTTCTCATTTCGAATTTGAAAAATCCATTCGCCATCACCGTAGGTCGATTCGGTATCGGTAAACATGTAGGAACTCAAAGTAAGATGGATACAGTCGTTGTTGTCCTCGTCGCAATTATCGCCATCTGTTCGCTGGTCGAGACCTGTGTCCGAAGTGTTGGTCGCTTCTTCATCTTCTTCGTTGATGGCATAGATGTCGAGTTTCGCACGGCAGTTCGAAGAACCGGGCACGTTTGTACAATCTCCGTCTTGCTGTGGGTAGGTCAATTCACCAACTGCCTTGCGAATCGTATTGCCTTTGTCTTTGTCGTAAACAATATTGACATCAAAATCAAGAGTTTGGGCGTTTCCTGAGGTGTTGCCGCCCATTTCAAAGTCAGACCACTGGCCTGCATAACTGACGTAAACCTTGATCGAGTCAGAATCCGTCATGCCTGCGCTGTTCAATACATTGAGATTGACTTCGTATTCACCGGGCTCAACATTCGTCCAATCGACCGACTCGCCGGTCAAATCTGCGTCGTTCTCAGAATCACCATCGTTATCGTTATCCGTTTCCGAATCAAGGTCCCAGTGCCATTCCGAAATGTATTGACTGGAATCTCCCGCAGTGGAGTCGGATGCATCCAAGGTAACGGTCGTCGTTGCTGAAACATCTCGGTCCGTCATCGATTTGTCCATTTCACAGATCCACAGTACAATGTGGGTGTTCTCATCCAAATCATCGTTGGAACAGTCTTCATCGTCGGAATATTGGGTGATTTCTGCGTTCGGTGGTTGCGCAGTGGCTTCCACAACATTGAGTGTTTTGGACTGAATGGATGTCTTTGAACCGTCGGAAACAGTGAGTTCAATGGTCTTCTCGCCAGTGGAATCAAAACTCCATTCAGCTGTTCGGCCGGTATCGTCAATCGAACCATCTTGGTCGAAATCCCACCGGTACGTCAAGCCGTTACTTGGTGTGGAACTTGATGCGTCAAAAGAGACGACTTCCCCCGTACGGATGTTTTTGGAAGGAGAAAAAGTAAACACCGCGAGAACTTCACCGTCTGAACTGCTCGAAGTGTCTTCAAAAACACAGCCTGCAAGCGTGGAAAGTACCATCACCGAGGAAAGGAGTATTGGCAAAAAGGCCGACTTCATGGAGGGTCTGTGAACGGCCTTCATCAAAAGCCCTTTCTCTCTATTCATCATCTTAGAAGGAAAACAGCGTAGTTTGCTTGTTGCCGGATACCAATTCTTTGGCAGTCCAACCAAAAGCCTCGGTGATACGGCCCAGTGCAGCAGCCAAACGTTCGGCATAGAATTGGCCATCATAGGCGCGAATGCCGCCGTTTTCCTCGTTTTCCAACCATGGCTCGACACGCATTGGGCGCTGAGAAGCATCGGTTACAATGTAGGAGACTTTCATTCCAGAAGTAAAACCGAGGCCAAGAGCAATCCGGGCTTTAGCCACTCGAACCTGCGCCATGCTGTCCGGGTTCGCATAATCTTTGGTGAAGTCAATATCTCCATTTGAGGAAACTCGACCCTTACACGACTTGGCAAGAATAAGTTCAGAAGCATCGATTTCAGCCTTTTTCACTGCTTGAACTCTTGCTAAAGCGTATTTGACAAGTTCATCACCTTCGTCAGCTAAAGCATGGCTAAACATGCGTTTCATAGTCGAAGTGAGGTAGTTGAAGGAATCCGTTCTTTGAGTCTCGTAACCGCGAATCAACATTTCCTCGGACGGCCACACGACTTGACCAACATATCGTTTCTTGGCGCCGTGGCTGAAAAACACAGATAGGCCCTTCTCAAACTCCAAGATGGCCGAATCGCGACTGTAACGTTCTGCGATTTCAAGCCCGAAATCAATCATGGATTGTTTGGCAATGTTCCATTGTTTCATTTTGGCAACCGCATCGTTTTCGCCGTTTTGAGCCGCTATGATTTCTTCTTCTCGAAGCGAAGAAGGGGCAGAATCATCAACAGGTGAGCGGACAAAGATTGAATCTGTATCTGAATACACGACACCATGGCCTTCTTCCTCCAATTGAGCGATGATGGCTTTGATGTTGTGACGAGCCCAAGCGGTTATGGATGAGCCTAAATCACGGTGTGTGAATCGGTAAAAGCCACTCGCAAAGACTCCGTAGAACGTATTCATGAGGATTTTGACCGCATATTGCATCGAGTCATGGAACGATTCCTGCTGAACGTTGCCTTCCTGTTTCGCTGCTTTCAGCGCTGCTTTGTGGACATCGCGTTGAGCCATCAAATCTTCAAGAAGTCGTGGGACAAGCCCTTTACGAACCGATTGATGGCGGAATCTGGCGCCAGTTGGAGCGGTATAGACCGGTTCATCGTCAGCAGGCTGATCCGGTTGTGCTGGGTCGATTCGTGTCGTGTAGCAGATGTTTTGCCCAATCATAATCGAGGGGTACATGCTCTTGAAATCCAGAACGGCAATCCATGGATGCAGGCCTGCATCAACTTCGTGAACATAGCCTCCAGTGATTTGGCCTTCTTTGGCCTCAGCAGAGCCTGTAAGAGGTACAGCGACGCTTTCAGAGTCTGCCAAACGGATAACAAGTGAGTCGACAAGTTGGCTTGTGCTGCCAATAGCAGCGGTGTCAAAAGTCACTTTCGCGACAGCCGCTACCGCTTCTTTACGTCGAATCACTTGCAGTGCATTGAGTATGTCAAGGGGGAGTGCTGCATCACGGATACAGTATTCCATGACCTCTTCGGGCCGATTGGCCCATTCCATATCCATCTTGGAGGCATCAACATCCATCTTGTGTTTTTCTTCGTCTTCTGGAAACAACAAATTGCTAATGAACGAGAGCGTTTCTCTTTGCGGGCGAAGAGCCATTCGAGCCTGCCACCAGGCGTCAACAACACTTCTTCCTGCAACGTTCCAGGCGCGAGTTGATTGACGGCGAGGGAAGAGGCCGGAACGGTTTCGTTTGGATTCGCTTTCGCTTTGTTCAACGCGGCCCCACCCGAATAGCTGAGCTTTTTTCCGCCACTGTTTGGATTTGGTTTGAGCTTGCATACGGTCGTACATTCGCGGTAGATCGAAGTTATCGATGTTGTAGCCTGTGATGATGTCAGGGTCCATGCTGCGAACGATGAGGGTGAGGTTTTCCATGATGCTGGATTCTTCACCTTTGAACGAGTAAGATTGACGGGTTCCCGTCCCCATGTCTTCAACCCAAGCCGCAGCACAGAGAATCGTTTCATGCTCGATACTGGTTTCAAGGTCGAACGAGAACACTTTGAAAGGAACCGGGAACGGTTCACAATCCTTTAGTTGCGAAACATTGCATGCGACGGTGACATCGACTGAATACCTGCCAGAACCTCCTGCTTGAACAACGGCGTGCGTCCGTTCAAGATTCTCATTCGGCTCATTGCGTCGGTCAACTACCGTGCCTTCAACTGACATGTGCATCCGTAAGTCGTAATCGAGGAATAATCGATTGAGAAAAGGAATGTCTCCCGAATAGATTTGCCACGATTGCTTGGACAGTGTCTTTCTTAGATTCGGAACCAAAAACGGCTGGCGCACGGTTACCGACCAGATTGGACGTACGCCGAGGTCGGTCAATTTCATGACGGGGCCTGACACGCTGACAACGTCTTTCATCGCCTCAACTTCTTTGATTCGTTGAAGAATGAAGTCGCTGACACCAAGTTCTTCGCTCCAAGCACTCAACGGTGTGATTTCGAACGAGGGGCGAAGACCGGATACGAGCAAGCAGACGGATTCTCCAGATTTACTGCGCCCAAAGAGTTCCAAAACTGTGGACTCACTGGTTCCAGCATCAGGGTTCGCCTCAACCGAATGGTAGCGCCCACTGATGATACCGATGTCATCCTTGTACGTCATCGCCTCACCTTGTGATGAAGCACAGTGAACCACTCTAAGGGCCTTGCCTTCACTACCATGCCGTCAAACCGTTGCCTACAGTCCAAAAACTCATGTTTTCCTCATCAAATGAAAGAGGAATGATTGAAAGCCGGAGCACCTTGGATGAAACGCTGCGGCAGGGTGCGAAGGATGGCTGAAGAAATTGATTGGGATAGCCTCACGTTTTCGCTCACTCCGACCGACACCATGTATTTGACAGAAACCACTGCTACTGAGCCGTGGATGCCTGGGTCTTTGCGCCCCTATGGAGCGATTCCAATGTCACCTGCGGCTGGTGTATTGAATTACGGCCAAGGCCTGTTTGAAGGAATGAAAGCATTCCGCACTTCGAAAGACAGAGTTGTCTTTTTCCGACCTGAAGAAAATGCTCGAAGAATGCAAAGAGGGGCGGACCGATTGAAAATGCCACCCGTACCTGAATCAATCTTCATCGACGCTGTCGAACAGTGTGTACAAGCGAACATCAAGTGGGTTCCACCCTCGGGACGAGGTGCACTGTATGTGCGCCCTCTGCTCATGGGCTCAGGCCCAATTCTTGGTGTTGCACCTGCACCGTCCTATACCTATTTGGTCTACGTCACTCCTGTCGGCCCGTACTTCAAAGGTGGAGTTTCAGCGATTGATTTGCTGATTTCAGAAGATTATCACCGAGCCGCCCCTGGTGGGTCTGGTGGTGTCAAAGCAATTGGAAACTATGCTCCTGGAATGATGCCGAGCAAGAAAGCAAAAGCCGCAGGATTTGCTGAAGTCATTTACTTGGATGCTGAGACCCACAATTACATCGAAGAAGTCGGCGCTGCCAACTTTTTCTGTGTCAAGGACAAAACTCTGTACACCCCTGAATTAACGGGAACTATTCTGCCCGGAATTACCCGCCAATCCATCATCGAATTAGCGCGCCACAATGGATATGATGTCGTCGAAACCAAAGTCTCTGCAGCATTTGCCATGGCTGCGGATGAGGCGTTTTGCTGCGGTACTGCAGCGGTCATATCACCAATCGGCTCAATCACCAAGGGTGAAGAAAAGGCGGTGTATGGAGGCGGAAAGCCTGGCCCAATTACCGAACAGTTGTACAGCCATTTGGTCGGAATACAAAATGAAACTGAAGAAGATATCTTCGGTTGGTTGCACGAAATACCACAATGATCAACGCTTCTTGAAGCCAGAACGCTTCTTGAAACTGGTTTTCTTTTCAGTTGTTGAGTCGCTGGAACGAACTTTGCGCTGTGAGCGAGCTCGTCGGTCTCCGGTCTGGGGGCCTTTGGCGATACGGTCGGCAGTTGCTTCTTTTTGGTCACGCTGCATCTGCCGCCATTCAGCGCCAATGAGTTGCAACAACTCCTCTTTTGATTGAGCACCTACAGATTGCTTAGAGCCGCCGCGAGAAACCCACATTCGACCCTCTTTCATGTGTGGGCGGGAGGGGTGAGATGTGCCTTCTTCACGCTTGATTTTCTTCAATCCCAATTTTCGTGCTGCAAGAAATAAGCCATCCAAGTCAGGTTTGATGACAGAGGAATCCTTTGGAACACGGCGGCCGTTACGCCGAGAAAGACGTGTATCAAAATAACCTGGCCATACGCAAATGCGGTCAGGGTTGTGGTCCATCATCAGTCACCATCTGCACCGTAGAGCGCGAACGACTTGAATCCTACGGAAGGTATTCAATCGAGAAGGACGCCGTTGATGACGCCATCCTTGCCAGGACGAGAAGTGATTCGAACACGGCCTTGGTCGGTTTCGATAACTGCTCCCTTCACGAGAATATTACGTCGGACGTAGTTCGGGTCCGATTCGTTCTCGATAACGTTGTGAATTTTTCCAACTTTAGTTGTGCCCTTCTTTGGGTTGTTAATCGAAACACGGTTTTCAGCCATGACTCGAACGAGTGTGTTTCCACCGGTTCGGCGGTAAATCTTGCGCTTAGGTTCTCCGACGAGAGCCATTTGCTTCTCAGAAGAAATTTCTGTAGAGCGCTTGCTGCGAGCCTGAACTTTGCGTCCGCCACTTGGTTTACGTCGAGAGATACCGTGCCATTGAGCCATAATGATGCCACCTTGCAGACCAAAGCCACCAACAGGGCATATAAGAAATCAACCCTAATCGCACCGTGCATGAATCGAAGACAAAACACCCCTTTCTCGTGATTCAAGCGTGGCTTTGACCGTATCCCCCGGATGCAATTGACCGACCCCGGATGGAGTGCCCGTGAACAGATAATCCCCCGCATTGATTGGCGCCCATGTCAACAGTTCTTCCATCTGTACGGAGGGAGGAATCGTCATTTCTGACAATAAAGCGCTTTGAACCAAAACCTCGTTCACCCAGAGATTCAATTTGAGACCTGTATCGGTATGGACCAGTGATTCAAACGAGCCATCCCAATCTACAAAACCGCCAACATAGGCGCTTGCGCGGAAGCATTTCCCTTTCGTCCATGGCAACTGCTCGGAACGTAATTCTCCTTGAGTAAGACGGTCGGTCAAGTCCAATCCAACGCCAATAGCTTCGGGTTGGGCATGTTGGTTCAGTCGGATGACGCATTCAACTTCATGATGGACTTCACCCGGATGTTGGGAAACTGGAATGGAGCCATGACGTTGAATGCAATTGTTTGGTTTAACAAAGAACACGGGGGTGGCAGGTTGTTCATTCCCCAATTCAGCAGCGTGTTGAGCGAAAGTTCGAATGGTGCACCAAAGGGCCATGACTGAACCAATCGCTCCCCCTTCATCAAACACAGGGTCAAGCCAAGCGTCAAGAAGTGGATTCGCTTGTGCTGTTCATGACCCGTGACTGGAGCATGCGAAAGAGAAGACCTGTTCGCAGGAAAAAAATCGCTCCTCTGCTCTTGAATTTGGAGGAAGCGCTCAACATTGACTTACAAGTGGATGGTGCATTCCTGGAGATGGCTGAATTTGGACCATGGACAATGGTTCTGGTCGATAAAGTGGCGAAAGCAATTGAAGTTCAAAACGAGGATTTGGAACGCTTTGTGTTCTTGACTCTTCGTGGATTTATGGAACATGATGATGCTGCCAAGTGGGTTGAAGTCGACCACGGTGCGATTCCGTTTCTCATGAAAGGTGCCGACTGCATGATTGCTGGCGTTCACGGAGCAGATCCAACCGTTGAAGAAGGAGATTTGGTGTGGATCCGGGACATGAAGCATAAACGCCCTCTCGCCATTGGGTGGGCTACAATGAACGCCGAGGAACTTGTAAACGGTTCGAAGGGTAAAGGCATCAAAACACTCCACTGGGTTGGAGATGAGCTTTGGGATATGGAACTTTAAGGAAGGGACATTTCACCCTAAGCATAAATACAACACCGCAGTACGAGTACCGTGCGAATCAATACTTTACTCACAATATTCGTGGTATCTATACTGATACCACTCCATGCTATGGCAAGCGAGGTGAACGCAGGAACTGATGTTAATCCATCGAGCGAAGATGTACCATTTGTCGTTTCTGAACGAACATCCCCCTCCGTTGATGGCAGTGTGTGGAGTCTTTCCATCGAAATGGATCAAAATGCGTATGACAACGGCACGACGTTTCAAATCTCAACACAAATCTGTACCAACGACGGAGTTTGCGACCCCCCAGTGCTCAAAGATGCTGAAGTGTCTGAACGAGTCTATTCTGTTTCGCTCACTCCTCCGTCGGACCACACCTATGTGAATTGGAGAGTCAAGGCCATTTATGACGATGATTCTTCAACGAATTACCCACAAGGAGACTGGTACAAGACATGGTCATCATGCTACTATCAGCAAGACTCTGGATGGGGCGGTACTGATTACAAAGACGGAGCGTGTGCTACAGATTCAGATGAGACAATTCCTGGGTTCGGAGCTGTCCTCGCAGTTGCAAGTGTTTCCTTGGCCGTTGCTTTCACTCGGCGTGAGTGAAATACTCGACCATACGCTCGATGAAGCGTCGCTGTTCGATACCCCATTCCACCATGTTTGCAGAACATGTTCGGCGGTCTTTGGCAAGTTTGCCATGAGTAAACCCTGGCTGTAGTAAATCACTCACGACTAAAGGCAAGTCCGTGCCTTTGAATGTGATTTTACAACCCCGTTCTCCAATGCTTGCTTTACCAAATGAAAACTTGATTGAGTCTTTCTTCTTGTTTAACTTGGCCTCGACTCCACCCGCTTTGAGAAAGCGTTGCAGTGCCGAAAATATCGCTTCACCGTCGCCTTCGGAGGACGAACCCCCATAGGCTGATAGAAATTCAAGTTCCGTTGAATTTTGCTCCATAAGGTGGTCTAAGTCACGACTCTTTCCAGGGCTCTTGGACATGATGCTCAACGTTAATACGCGGAGGTTGTTCTTTGATGTGCCGGCTTACACGATGTATTCGGAAAGCCAATTCCCTCGAGTAACCGTGAAGAGATCGAACATTGAGATACGTGAACGGTCGAGTAAAGGTCCCTCGAACGAACACAAAGAGCATTTCTAAGTGTCCGCTCGAGGGGTGTGGGTAGAGGCATGTGGCATGCATACCACCTGAACTGTCGACAAGCTGGAGGCTGTAGCGTGCGACAAATTGTCAGACGCTTGCCATCTGTTCTTCATTAAAGGAGAACTTCACTCGTTCCTGCGAGATGCAACAAACGCCGCTCCAACCAGAGCGATGGTCGAGAATACTGCAAGGAATCCAGGAACGGATTCTTCATCATCGTCATCGTTCGAATCGTCAACTGGTACGATTGTTTCAACCACACCGCCATCACCTACGATGACCTTTCCGAACATGTTCGAGGCAAGATGCGGTTCACAGGCGTAGTAAAAGGTGGTGCTGTCGACGTCAAAGGTGTGACGGAAGTCGACGGTCGTGGCTGCGTCTCCAGAAGTCACTCCGTTTGCCTCATAGGTTGAGGATTGATCACCATCGACTTGACGCACGTTGTGCGCCATGCTCGAATCGGTCCATTGCCAGCAAACTGTATCGCCAACATTGATGTTGACAGTTGCTGGGGAAAACTTGAGACCACTTGGGGCAATACCCACGGTAACATCACAATCGGGGAGTGAGACTGGGGGTGTCAAAACTTTGTCAATCACGTGGATGACACCGTTACTGGCTGGGACATCCGCTAAGGTGACGTTCGCCATCTCAGTGCCGACCGTAACCGAAGAGCCTGTGACATGAATCAACAAGTCGTCACCGTTGGCTGCTGAAACTGTTGTTTCGCCTTCTGCCAAATCAGTAGACAGGGTCGTACCTGCTACGACGTGATAGAGCAGAATGTCGGCCAGTGCTGCAATTTCTTCAGGTGTGTCAAATGCATCAAGGTCGATGCCCGCAGCAGCGAATGCTGCATCGGTCGGTGCAAAAACAGTGTACTCGTCGGTACCACTCAGTGTTGCGACGAGGTCCGCGGTTTGGAGTGCTGCGACCAATGAGGCGTGGATTGTTGTAGCGCCTGCAGTCATGGCGATGCTCACAGCTGGTGTCCACATGTATGCGCCACAGATTGCTGCGCTAACTTCAGAGACGGCGTGAGTAACTGTGTTGTAACACCCGGTGATGGTTTGACCACCCATGGTGTAGTTCTCAACGTACATGTAGGAGTTGCATTCGATGTTGGACGCTCCAGCTACGATGGTGTGGGAGACCACGTTGTAACAGATGTCACCCGGTGGTGGAAGGAGTACCTTGTCGATGACGTGGATAATACCGTTGGTCGTTTGAACATCCGCTGTTGTCACGGTTGCTCCGCCGACACTGACCACACCGTCGGTGCTGACTGCAAAGGTTGCTTTGTCGCCGTTGAGCATGTTGACTGCTAGCCCGTCTGTAACTGCACTGGCAGGAACTGCACCAGAGTAAACGTGGTAGGTGAGAATGTCAGCAAGTGTTGCGTTTTCTTCTGGCGTGTCAAATGTTGACAAGTCGATTCCGGCCGCTGTAAATGCCTCGTCCGTTGGAGCGAAGACCGTGAACGGGCCGTCGGCTTGCAGTGCGCCGACAAGATTGGCCTGTGTAAGTGCTGCCACCAGTGCGGTATGCACACCGGTTGATTGTGCAGTTGCAGGTATGTCAAGAGTAGGTGCGTCTGCTGGAGGAGTCAATACGGCGTCAATAACGTGAATGATACCGTTGCTGGCTTGAACATCAGCGGTGGTGACCGTTGCGCCACCAACAGATACCGTACCGTCAGCTGCGACAGCAAAAGTTGCATCGTCACCGTTGACCATTGCTACGGTGAGACCATCGGTGACATCTGCTGCTGCGACGGAGCCGGAGTAGACGTGGTAGAGGAGGATGTCAGAAAGTGTTGCGTTTTCCTCATCCGTATCGAAATCAGCGAGATCGATTCCTGCAGCAGCAAATGCTGCATCGGTTGGGGCGAAGACCGTGAACGGTCCATTGCCTTGCAGTGTTTCGACAAGGTCTGCATGGGTTAATGCGGCGACTAAGGAATCGTGTGCTCCGGTTGCTGCGGCATTCGTCGGTATGTCATCGGTTTCGTCTGCTGCTGCATTGAGCGGTAGAGTCGTCATCAGTAGGCTGGCTAAAATCAGGGATGCTAGTGCTCGCTTCATGTGGGCGAGTTTGCACAACCCCCCTATAAAGGACTGTAAAAAAATACTTCCTTTAGAACGGAGAGCGGTATTCATCAACATCTTCTGCAATTCGCAAGAGTTGGTTGTATTTGGCAACTCGATCCGAACGGGCAGGTGCCCCTGTCTTGATTTGGCCTGCTCGGGTACCAACCGCCAAATCTGCGATGGTCACGTCTTCAGTCTCTCCGCTGCGGTGCGAAATGACATTGTTGTAACCGTTTGAAGTGGCTAAATCCATTGCTTCCAGCGTCTCCGTAACTGTCCCAACCTGATTGAGTTTGACAAGCATGGCGTTGGCCGCTCCCAGTTCAATACCCTGCGCTAGGCGTTCAGACTGCGTGACGAACAAATCATCGCCAACGGACTGAACTCGGTGCCCTTCACGCTTGGTGAACGTAGCCCATCCTCGCCAATCGTCTTCATCAAACCCATCTTCGATGGAAAGTATTGGATAGTCATCTAACCAGCCCGAATATACATCAACCAATTCATCACTTGAGAGGACTTTACCGTCCATGTGATAGCCTTCCTCAGTGTGGAATTCTGTTGCTGCCACATCCAAGGCAATCCCCATTTCTTCAACAGAATAACCTGCACCTTCGATAGCACGAACCATGTATTTCAAGCCCTCCTCATTGGCTGGCAAGTTTGGAGCAAAACCTCCTTCATCACCGACTCCTCCGAGTAATCCGTCCGCCTTGAGTTCCTTTTTCAGAGCGTGATACGTCTCTACACCGGCTCGCAATCCTTCTTCGAAGGTGTCAAATCCGTGAGGCATCACCATGAATTCTTGTACATCTACATTCGATGCTGCGTGTGCTCCACCGTTGAGAATATTGAGCATTGGGACGGGCATTAAGCCACCTGCAACTCCACCGATGTATTTCCAAAGAGGCAACTCATGAACTGCAGCGCCGGCATGCAGGCACGCCATCGATACGCCGAGCATGGCGTTCGCTCCGAGATTTGCTTTGTTTGGCGTCCCATCCAGTTCAATCATCAGTTCATCAAGAATGCGTTGCTCATCAACCGGCATACCCAGCAAAACTTCTTCGATTTTCTCTGTGATGTTCTCAACGGCCCGAGAAACACCTTTCCCAAGGTAGCGCGAAGCGTCTCCATCCCTCATTTCGAGTGACTCGTAGGCACCCGTAGATGCACCGGATGGAACAGCCGCTCTACCCAGTAAATTACCATCAACATAGCAATCCACCTCGACGGTAGGATTTCCGCGGCTGTCGAGAATCATTCGCGCATCGAGACCGGTAATGTGACCAGACATTGTGTTCCCCGAATCATTCCAGTGGACGACGGGNNCTATTTTCCACCCTGCAATGCCGGAAAAGGGCATGAAGGTCATTTGATATACTCTAAACCGTAGGGGAGGCTGTGCCACGAGTAGCAGAAATAGACCGAGCGATTCTCGCCCAACTTCGAACAAACGGAAGAATGTCCTATGTCGAGTTGGCAAAAGAGGTTGGTGCCTCTGAGCGTACCGTTCGAACCCACGTTCGTAAGATGGAAGAAGACGGAACAATCCGAGGCTATACCGTACGTGAAGGCGGTGTCGGTTTAACTGCACTCGTCCGAATCAAGGTCTCCCCAGGTGCTGAAATTGGTTCCTTTGCTTCAGAAGTGACCGGATGGGAAGGCATTGAAATCATCTATGAAGTCTCAGGAAGTGCTGACCTCGTAGCACTTGTTCACGTTGACGATACGATGGCTTTGCGGAAGTTGCTCGACAAAATGTGGCTTGCTGCACCCAACGAAATTGCTTCGACAACAACCGAACTGGTTCTTGAACAATACTGATTATTCCTCTTCCGTGGGTGGATCGGCAACATCCTTTTTCGCCGGATCATCCGGAAGACTGTAATCGATTCCACAGCTGCGACAGACCATGTTTTTGTCCCAATCGCATTGACGCCGACAACCTGACATTGTCACACCTCAGGCTTTCCATTTGACAGAACATCCAATGGATTCAGTTTCTGCAACAACCGGCGCATCTCCTCGCAACATTGCATCGACAGCATCTCGCAATTCGTTGGTCTGAACCTGCGCGGGGTCACGCGGTGAGTCATCCATCCGACCCTTGTAAACGAGTTTGAGATGTTGGTCAAAGAGAAAGAACTCTGGCGTTCGTTTTGCTTCATATGCATGCGCAACGGTTTGCGTTTCATCATGAAGATAAGCATAGGACATGTTTTCAGCCCTTTTCTCCATGTGTTCAAAGGAATCGTTTGGATAGACCTCGGGGTCGTTTGAATTGATGCCAACAAAACCAATTCCCATTGATTCAGCATCTGCAGCCATTGACTCCAAGCGTGAAATACTGGCAATGACATACGGGCAATGGTTGCACTCAAAGACGACAATGAGACCATTCTGCTTTCGAGATTGCTCGAGCGTCAATCGGGATTCGCCTACAGACGCATTTGCATTCTTCAAATTAAACTCTGGTGCAGCATCACCAATATCAAGGGCCATGGAGTGGTGAAGGAAGGGGGGCTCAAAACCCCTTCGCTGAAGTTGTTGTATTGAAATACTGTAGAATGCACAATAAGTATGACGCCTCTTGAAAAATATTGTTTACTCCTACCAAGCGAGTACAAAGCAATGAGATGGTTAGAATCAATATGTAAAAACCAAGATTGGGTGAAGATACACAGTTCCGAACATCCCGATGTGGAAGGCAAGAGGGCTGTTATCGTGATTGAAATGACGATTCACAGTTTATCACAACGCATCTATGAGTTGACAATGGGCATAAGCATCGAAAAGAACCGATTCGTAATCGTCGTTGAACCTACACTTCGTGGAAAAGTGAATGTTGGAGAGTCCTATGAACAAGAACTGTCTTGGCACGATCATGAACGGCTTTGGTGCACGCTGTGTTTGGATGTGAGTTATGAACACCGAAAACTGCCTTTTTGCGACCAATTGGTTTCAATGGCCCTCGGTTTACGGGACGATGTGAGCACGGCGAGGCGCCTCCCTATGCTCGACCTCTTCTTGGCCCACGACCAAACAGACCATGTTTGGATTGAAGGGTACGACTTGAACGGACCTGAAAGAAGAGGGAGGGGCATTGATGATGAAAAATTGATTCCGATGGATATTCGAATGTTGTGTCACAAGTTCGCTTGCATGATTGAAGAGTTGCAGTATTCTGCTTTCGAAGATTACGACAGATACGATATTATCGGCGAGGAAATGAGAAATGAAGCCGCCAAGATTCGTAGAAATAAACTGAGCCGTCTTGAATCGTAGCGAGAGTTCATCACTCAACCGCTATTGGTAGGGTCGAACGGCATGGCAGTGGAACGATGCGGGGGGCACATTACGCTCCTGTTTTCGATTTGGAAAGACGCACATTTAGCGCGTTCCCAGGGAAGTCGAGGTGCCGGATTTAACGTCGCTACGGGAGTAGAGGCGACGGTCGAATATGTCTCAACAAACTTGCCCGAAGTCGGTGCACTCGTTTCGGCAGGTTCAGAACTGGATGTTCCGGCAGGACCGGTTGAGAACGGTGCGATTCATATCGAAGTCGTGAACATGGAGGGTGTTGAAGTAGAAAATTCTTCACTCCTTTACGTTGACCTGGTCAATGAGTTGCGGAGCTCCCGGCTGCTCACACCGGCAGATTCGTACAGAATACGAGTGCAACTTGAACTTCCAACAAGCCAAGGCTTTGGAATGTCTGCTGCAGGTCTACTCGCTGTCGCTCGAGGGTTTTACTCCATCACTGGCAAAGGTACTGAAGAACAATATCTTCGCATAGCACACCGTATCGAACGAAAACACGGTTCTGGGCTCGGTGATGTACTTGGCATGTCCAAAAACGGCGTGGAACTGCGATTGCAACCCGGTGCGCCTGGTTCTGGTGGAAAGGTTGTGAGTTTTACCAGCGTACAACCCATTCTCCTCACATGGCAAACCAATGAAAGTCGCCACACCTCAAAATACATCGACGATGAAGGATGGAAGCGTTCTATTTCGGAAGCCGGTGAACGATCAGTATCTCGATTAAAGCTCAAGGATTGGAACTTCGAAAGATGGCCGGATTTGATGCTCGAGTCGCGAAATTTTGGTGAAAACTCCGGATTACTCGATGAACCTGCTCGCAAAAAATTACTCTCTACCGTTCGCAGTGAAATTCTCAAACTTGATTTACAAGCCCGGGTCAATGTTCGATTATGCATGCTCGGGGTTTCAGCATGCGTTTTACCTCGGCGGCTCGACAGCCCCCTCTCATCTGAGGAACTGGATCGAATTGCTGAGTCGTTAAGCAACGCTGGCCTTGGCGTCATCGAGACGCGAATACACTGATTATTCCCCGGGGCCGAGTTTTGACAAGTCCAAAACATTCGCATCCAAAAGCGTACATCCGGGCATGAAGAGATTTGCCGAAAAACCATGCCGATAAACTACGGCTCCACTGCCCCATTCCTCGATATACCGAGTCATCTGTTTCGCCATTTTCTTTCGTTGGAAATCAACATCAGCACCGTAGAAGTGCTTGGCATCAATCCAAGCAACTGGCTTGCCGTTAATCTCGACGTGGTCCAAGAAGAGAATGTCAGGAGTTCGAACCGGCCGCCCTAAGTCTTGTTTTTGCTCCTTCACCATTTCCGGTTGTCTGCGGAGTCGCACGCCTTGGTCTTCAAACCAATCAGCCAATATGTCTTCAAACAAATCAGCCCGTTCCTGTGATTCACCTTGATCGACGTTCGAAACGCGGTCAGCCGCTTCTGCCGCCTCAAATTCAGTTCGTTCACGCTTGCTGAGTTTGCTTGGCTGTCGCAAACTTTCTTTGATTTTAGATTTCGACCAGCGCATCTCGGTGAGAATAATTCTGAAAATATTCATTGGAGGAAAATCAAACCGAGTCGAAAGGTCGACGACACTGACTCCTTCTTTGTAAAGGCGGAGCATGTTTTTGCCTTGGGAGCGTAATCGGCCGTGGCCGTACACCGTCTTTTGCTGGAGCAGGGCGGAGCGGAGTGAGAGGGCTTGCTCAAGCGTCATCTTGTAACCTTCAGCAATAACTGCAATTTGGTCAACGCGTTCATCTTCAAGCCAACCAAATTCGCCTTTGCGCATAACTTTGCCAGCCATAGCCTCCTCATCCTTGAGAGGCACTGGTACAGTGGCCCAATCAAACGAGAATGTCTTGGGCTCTGGAGTATCCTCTGGAAAACCCAACGGCAGTGGCGACTGTTCAAACCGTGAACGGGCCTGCTCCTCCATCCGAGCAATCTCCGAGGCATTACGTTCCTCAAGTGTGGATTTCAGGGTGCTTCCGTAACGGCGCTGTCGATTGTTTCGCCGGCCATCACGGTTCTTATTCGAGCGGTTTTTATTACGCGAAGATGAGCCACCTTGATTGTCTCGGTTCTGTCGGGTCATCGCACATCGTCGTCGCCGACCGTCTTTGAATCCTCGCTTTCAATTTCGACAAAGGCAAGGGGCTGTGAATCGCCAATTGACTCTGTACCGGGACCGGATAAATCATGCAACCACTGTGCAGCGAATGCTCTCGCCTGTGCATTCACTCGCCCTCGGAAAAATCTTGACCACCTGGATACAGTCCACCACGCAGCTATTTCTATGCCGCCTTCGGATTCACAAAGTACAGTCACACTCATCTTCAACGATTTCAATGAAGTCCCAATTGCTTTCCCTTCGCGCTGTTGCCCGAGCCAATCAAATTCCATTTCGATGAACTTTGGTTTGTCACCCTGCCGAATGGCACTTACTTCCCACATCTCCTCGATCAGGCGCTGACGTTCGATGCGATGAAGGTCAAACCGCTGCCCAACATGGAGACTCCCCGTCGATTCGGAAAGAACGCGTTGAGCAGAAGTGTTCCATGATGGCCATGAATCGAGGTTTGCTAGATTCAAACTTGCTTGGATTGATTCTTTTTGCTCAAGAGAACGACGCCATACTCCTTGAGGGGCGTCCATGGAAATCCATTGGTGGGCCCGACATGAACTTGTGGGACAAAAAACACACGGTTTCAAATGCTGTAACATGGTCCGTAAAACATGCGCAAGAGTCTCATTCCATTTTTTTTGGTCTGCGTACTCGTTACCGCAAGTTTGTCATCTGTCCCTCTTCAAAGCGACTCCGCACTTGATTCAAAGGCAAACCCATCTTCTGTCGAAGAAGCCAACAACACCTCATACGGTTGGACCACAAGTTTTGGTGGAGGGTTGATGGATTATGTTGCCAACAGCCTCATGTATCCGAACGGCAGTGTCATCACTTCGGGTTGGTTTCAAGGGAACATTCAGTTTGATGACGTGATCGATCCGGTCGGTGCCAAAGGTGGCTCAGAGGACGTCGACTTTTTCCTCGGCTGGACAGAACCGAACGGCACTTGGATTACAGCCATGAGCGAAGGCTCGGTTACTACGGATTCTGTTGATGCGATAGCATTGATGCCAAACGGTGATTTGATCGTTGCGGGGACATACTGCATGAACAGCATTGGCATCGTATGCGAACTGGAACTGGGCGAATTAGCCCCTCTGGAAAAAGACTCGTACTTCGATGAGGGGAATGCCTTTGTTGCGAGAATGGACGCCTCAAGAGAATGGGTGTGGGCAACACAAATTCGAAACGAAAATGAACTTTTTGTCATCGACATGCTCGTCACACCCGAAAACAACATCCACTTAGCTGTTGGATTCACTGGAGATGTCGAACTGAACAACACCATCCTGGAGGCTTCCACAGACCAATCACTCTTAATTGCGTCTTTCAACGAAAACGGCGAGTCTCTCTCTCATGTGAAAACAGATACCATCGGAGGGATTGAGCCTACTGGGTCGCTTTGCATCGATGGCTTAGGCGCCACATATGTCGCCGCTACTTTCACTGGTGAACTCATTTTCAACGAAACGAATCTCCTCTCCGATGGTCCCTCGGGTATAGCCGTTGCTCGATACTCAGAATTCGGATGGGATTGGGCTCTTACAGCTGGAGGACTTGGTGAAGACCGGGTTTGGGATTGCGACGGAAGATCTTCCTCAGGGGTTGAGATTGTCGGCGAATTCAGTGGAAACGCATCCTTTGGGTCCCTCTACACTGGACAATCCAACGGAACAGATTTGTTTGTGGCAGAAGTTTCACAATCGGGTGGATGGGTGGATATTGTGACCGGTGGCGGAGACGGTATTGATCGTGCTACTGGTATTGTTCACAATAAACAGGGTTCCACATTCGTGACTGGAGTGACATCCGCTGGCCTCACTCTCGGACAAGACACTCTCACGGATATCGATGGTTTCAGTGACGAAAATCACTACGATATTTTCCTTGCCGAGTTACTCGAAAATAACACGTGGGAATGGGCCATCTCTGCTGGAGGTGACGGGTACGACGAGGCGGTTGCTCTTGAGGTTGCTGAAGACGGTTCACCGTTACTTTCCTATATTTTCAACGGAGATTTCTCTACAGGCCCGTACAACGCTACTTCCTTAGGGTCCTTCGATATTGGAGTGTGGCTTTACCAGACCGACCGAGACAGCGACGGGGTGCTTGATGGAGAAGACAATTGTCCAAGGATTTCAAACATGGCTCAAACCAATTTTGACGAGGACCTCAAGGGCGATGTATGCGATGAGGACGACGATAACGATGGAATCTCCGATACGAATGACGATTGTCCATTTGGTGACATCAATTGGTTTTCTGAAGGTTCAACGGACCACGACGGCGACGGGTGCAAAGATGCAACTGAAGATTTCGATGATGACGAAGACAACGTTTTCGATCATGTCGACTTATGCCCCTTGGGCCCTGTGGGTTGGAAATCAACTCCGGAAGTCGACGCCGAAGGAGACGGATGTGCTGACATCGATACCGATGGAGACGATTGGGTCGACCAAATGGACAATTGCCCGTTCTTATCCAATCCAATGCAAGCAGACCTTGACGGCGATAATATCGGGGACGGTTGTGATATCGACGAAGACGGTGATGAAATTGCAAACTCAACGGACAATTGCCCTCGAGATTCGCCGGTTTGGACCTCAACCCAAATCAATGACCACGATCAGGACGGTTGCCACGATTCGATCACTGATTTTGACGACGATGAGGATGGTGTTCTCGATGCACTTGATTCGTGCCCCAGAGGCGATGTCCGGTGGAGTGACAGCGCCTCCATCGATGATCACGATGGTGACGGTTGTCGGGACATCAGTGAAGATGAGGACGACGACAGAGATGGAGTGAACGATCGAATTGATAATTGTCCAACCGGCATTTTAGGTATCGCTGCTCAAGGACAAGATGTGGATGGGGACGGATGCATTGACAGTGCCGAAGATGACGACGACGATGAAGATGGAGTGCTTGACATCAATGATTTGTGTTCGCGTACAGTAGCAGGCCAACAAGTGGGAATCACAGGTTGCAGTCAATACCAACTGGATGACGATTTAGACGGCATTCCAAATGCAATTGATTTGTGTCAAAACACTGATTCAGGACGCATTGTCGACCTTGCAGGTTGCCAGGTTGATATCGGTGGTTCCTCAGATGGCGACGCCTCTTCTGAAAGCAAGTTTACACTCTCCAATGGATTGTATGCTCTGGCATTGGCATGTGTGATTGGGGCGGTATATGTTACCTTCTTCAACAATCCAAAGTCCTCAAAAACGGTCAAAAAATATTCAAATTCGGTCGAAGATACTCTCTCTAATGCAGCATCTCTTGGAAGTGAATACCTGCAGGAAGAATGAGTTTTCAACCCAATACATTCAATACCTACACGCCCAAGCGTTTCTTATGAAGTCGTATAAGCGTACTATCCTATGTCTTGCAGTGTTCTTTCTACTCGCAACTGTTCCTGCAATTCAGGGAAGTTCCTCGGGTAAGCATAACCAAGCCTCGACAGGTTGCACTTGCCACTACAATGCTGGTGGCATAACGGCCACCGACGACTTCCCAACATCCTACAACGCAGGACAGGTATACAACATCAACATCGGTCATACTGGTGGAACACAAGCTTTTGTTGGAGGATTTAACGTCGTTGTGAACAAAGGCACACTTCAAAATGCTGGAACCGGAGTCCAAATCCAAAGCGGCACCAGTGCAACACACACCGGCTCTGGTCAACTCGGATGGACCTTTGACTGGCAAGCACCTGTTGGTGGAAGCGGTACTGTAAGCGTCAACATTGCGGTTCTTCAAGGAAATGGAAACAGCCAAAATTCGGGCGATGCATGGGACACAAACAGCGTCTCAATCACTGAAATCGTCACACAAAATACCCCACCTTTGGCCTCGAATGTATTTGTGAGTCTTACTCAGGGCTCCAGTTCAATCACACAAGCATACCATGATCAGGAACTTTTTGCCAACTACGACTATACGGATGATGACGGCGATGTTGAATCAAACACTCAGATTCGATGGACCAAGGATGGCAGTGCAGTTTCACAGCGTAACGATTTCATCAATGTTCCTCAATCGTACACTTCGATAGGTGAGATGTGGACAATGACCGTGACTCCAAACGATGGAACGGATTTGGGGACTGCAGTAGCCTCCTCAAATTCGGTCGAAATTATCGATTATGATTCTGATAACGATGGATACGGTGATCAAAGTGATGCATTCCCGGACGATCCAAATGAACATCAAGATTCAGATTCCGATGGAGTCGGTGACAACGCTGACGTGTTTCCGAACGATGCGACTGAAACCGTCGATACCGATGGAGACGGCGTAGGTGACAACGGCGATTGGGCTCCGAATGATGCAAGTGAATCAGCAGATACGGATGGAGACGGTGTCGGCGATAATGCTGATGCCTTCCCAAACGATGCGACTGAAACCGTCGATACCGATGGAGACGGTGTCGGGGATAATGCTGATGCCTTCCCAAACGATGCCAACGAGTCAAGTGATTTTGATGGCGATGGCGTGGGCGATATCGCAGATGTGTTTCCGAACGATGCGACTGAATCTTCTGACGCTGACAGCGATGGTGTCGGCGATAATGCTGATGAGTTTCCCAACGATGCAACTGAATCGACCGACTCGGATGAAGATGGTGTTGGTGATAACGCAGATGAGTTTCCCAACGATGCAACTGAAACCGTCGATACGGATGGTGACGGGGTTGGCGACAACGCAGATGTATTTCCTGATGACGCCAATGAAACACTCGATACGGATACCGACGGCGTAGGAGACAACGCTGACGCATTCCCGAATGACGCCACTGAAACGCTTGATACGGATATGGACGGCGTTGGCGACAATGCTGATGCGTTCCCAGCCGATGCTGCTGAAACGTTGGACAGTGACATGGATGGCGTTGGCGATAATGCTGACGCATTACCGAACGATGCAACCGAAACGCTTGACGACGACGGAGACGGTGTTGGAAACAACGCTGACGTATTCCCTACAGATGCCAGCGAATCTGCTGATTCAGACGGTGACGGTGCAGGCGACAATGCCGATGCATTCCCGAACGATGCTACTGAAACGCTCGACACCGATGGAGATGGAGTCGGTGACAATGCACAACTGGTTGCAGAAAATCTCGCTGCCGAAGAAAAAGCAGCTCAAAAGCAGATGTTCACCATCATTGGAGTTGTTGTTCTGGTCGTTGGCGCTGTTGGCGCTGTTCTTTTTATGCGCCGTGGAAATGATTCTACGGATGAAGAAGTGAAGCAGTTCGCTTCTCTTCCTGTCCAGCCGCAGGTAACACCTGTCCAGCAAACGCACCAACAACCCGTGACTCAACAACCGGTGGTCGCTGCAGAGCCTGTCGTCCTGCAACAATGGACCGATGAAGCAGGTTATACTTGGCGTAAAATGGACGATGGCTCGAGCTACTGGTGGACTGGAAACGAATGGAAGCGCAGTTAATCAAGCGTAAACAATCGCTGGAGAAAGAGGCATTGAACCACCTGCTCGACCAGTTTGGTCTTCGTCCGATTCTCCAAGGACAACTTGAACCGATTGTAAGCCAAGTTCTTGAGCAATAAAGGCAGAACCGTTCGAAAGAGCCGCCACTTCATCCAGAGAACTGTGAAGGAGAGCACGTGATGCATCGTCCCACTTGAACACTTGAGGTAACATCTTCTTGCCCCAATATCCAATGATTTCACCTTGACGTTCTCCTTGGGCAATTTCCATTTGTGAAAGATGAGCAATGAAGTTCTTGACGCTGCCACCTTGTTCAATGAAGTTGAGTGCTTCAACCGCCATAACCCGTTTCCAGGTTGGAGAGACAACGATTGTTGCGGACTGAGCAGGCCCGTCAAGATGGCGTTCTGCAACATCCTTGATGCGACGCGCAGAATCAAGAACGCTGCGAAGCACCGTCTCGTTATCAAGCGCAGACTGTTCGGCCTCAGTCATCGCAGTCAAGTGCTCAAACTCCACGCCGCTGACAAGCCCATCCATGCCCAGTTCTTGCCACCATTGTTCAGCGAGGTGCGGGGTTGAAACAGAAATAAGGTGGGTCCAAGACTTGAGGATTTGGAGCCCAAGTTCAGCATTCTCTCCACCTCGACGAGTATACCAATTGATATCCTTAATCAAATCGTAATGGGAGATCTCCACCGCTCGTCGCAAATCCAGTGTATCCATAGCGTGTTGGAACTCAGCACAGCGTTGCTTGAGTCGAGCGAGCATCCATGTGTCCATCGGCGAAGGCGATTGGCTCCACCCGAGTAATTTCTCAGGCATCGAAGCCATTTGGATCATCACTCGGTGGTTTGAGGCGATACCAGAATCAGACCAATCCATACCTGCTGTTGGGTTTGCCGCAAACAAGATGAACAAACGGACAGTATCTGCTCCGTACTGTTCAATCATCAAGCCCGGAGAAACCGTATTACCCAGCGACTTACTCATCTTTGCCGAGCGTTCAGAAAGTTCATCTCCACAGTGAGGACAAGGAGAGCCGGAATGGGCCACTGAAAGTGTGAGTTGACAGGAGTCGCACCATGGCGCTGGTGAATTAACCATCCCTTGGCACAGCAACTTATTGAACGGCTCATCAACGGAGTGCAAGCCTAAATCCCGCAGTGCCTTGGTGTAAAATCGTGCATAAATCAAATGCATTTGAGCGTGCTCAATTCCACCGCAATAGAAATCGACATTCATGAAGTGGTTCGCTGCGTCCGCATCGAAACACTTGTCATCGTTCAAAGCATCAGTAAATCGTAGGAAATACCATGAAGAATCAACAAAGGTGTCCATTGTATCGGTTTCGCGACGCGCTGGTTTACCGCACTTTGGACAGTCAACATTCAAGAATTCCTCAGATGTTTCAAGAGGGTTTCCTTGGCCAAAGGCTACATCAGTGGGCAATTCTACCGGTAAGTCGTGTTCAGGAACCGCAACAACACCGCAATCTCCACAGTGAATCATAGGTATTGGAGTTCCCCAGTACCGTTGTCGTGAAATGAGCCAAGGGCGGATTTTCCAATTGATGGTCTGCTTACCTGAGCCTTTGGATTCAAGCGCGTCGGTAATGGCTTTCATGGCCTCTTCACCGTACAATCCATCAAAACCTTCGAGAGGAGAGTTGACCATCCAACCGTGGGCAGTATCTGCAGATTTCAATGGTGCATCAGCATCGCCCCCTTCCTCCATGACAAGGACGCGTCGAATCGGTATATCGAATGCTTTCGCAAAATCAAAGTCTCGCTCATCATGACCTGGAACTGCCATGACTGCTCCAGTTCCGTAGGAGGCGATGACAAAGTTTCCAATCCAAATTGGGAGCCTCTGGCCGGTTAATGGATGAAGGGCAAAGCACCCCGAAGGCACACCCTTCTTCTTTTTCATGTCGCGAATTCGATCAAATTCAGCCATCACCGAGACTTCATCGTAGAGGTCTTGCCATGCCGATTCATATTCCGTTCCTTTGACCAATTGTTCGGCCATCGGATGTTCCGGAGCAAGGGTCACAAACGTGACACCAAACAGGGTATCGGGACGGGTCGTGAACACGTCGATGTTCATGCCCTTGCCCTCAACTTCAAATGTGATTTGTGCGCCTTCTGAGCGTCCAAGCCAGTCTCTTTGCAGTGATTTGACGTTCTCTGGGAACGCAATAGAATCCAGTCCATCAACGAGCTCTTGCGCATACTGGTTAATGTTGAGGAACCATTGTTTCATTTCTTTTTGAACAACAGGCCCATTGCATCGCCAGCATCTTCCAGCCTTGACCTGTTCGTTGGCTAGAACTGTTTCACATTGGTGACACCAATTGACCGGAGCGTGTTCTTGATAGGCGAGACCTTGTTCGAAAAACTTGGTGAAAAAGTATTGATTCCACTTGTAATAGCGCGGGTCATGGCTCTTGAGTTGACGTTTCCAATCGTATGAAAAACCCATGCGTTTGATTTGTTGAGTAATCGATGCCATGTTCCGTTCAGTGATGTTGTACGGATGGCCACCTTCATCTATTGCTGCATTTTCAGCAGGCATTCCGAACGAATCGAAACCAATTGGATAAAGAACATCAAAGCCCATCATTCGCTTGTAACGTGCAATAGCGTCACCGATCGAGTAGTTTCGAACGTGGCCCATGTGCATTTTTCCGGAAGGGTAAGGATACATTTCAAGGCAGTAAAATTTAGGCCTTTCTTCTCGGATTTCACATTCAAAAATACGAGCTTCATCCCATTTTTGCTGCCAAGAGACTTCATCAACGGGGCTGTATTCATTGTCCATTTTGAGACCAACCGTCGTGCGAGACAAACCTCCGTATCAACCATTTGACTTGAATGCCACTCTTCATGTGGGTGGAAATTATCGGGTAATCATGGCCAAGACAATCACCGTACGCGTCCCAGTCCGAATTGATTTAGCAGGTGGTTGGACGGATGTGCCGGCCTATTGCCGTGATTATGGAGGTGAAGTGGTGAACTTCGCCATCAATCGATACGTTACTGCTGAAATGCACATTGACGATGAACGTCGTATTTCGGTAAAATACTCATCCGATGTCCCCATTGGTTCTGGGCTTGGAACATCCGGGGCCATGAACGTAGCCTTTCTTTCGGCCATCGCTGGTGAAGGGAAAACGCCTGATGAAATCGCAGAACTCGCGTTCCAATTTGAAGCACTGCTGGGCAACACAGGTGGGCGACAGGACCAGTGGGCCAGTGCATACGGTGGCCTGCAACACCTGCAATTTAGCGGAGACACTGTGACGGCGAGACAACTTCATCCCTCTCCAGAATTCATACAAGAACTTGAACAGAACCTCTTGCTCTTTGACAGTGGAATCACCCACGTGTCGGGAGAACTTCATGATTCCATATGGAAACGATACGCTGAGGGCGACACTGGCGTGCGTGAAGGATTGCATCGGATACGGGCAATGGCTCAAGAAATGCTTGAGGCTGTAGAATCAGAGGACATTCCGAAAATTGGGATTGGCTTGTTCCGAGCCACCAAAGGCGTTGACATGTTGGACTTCGCCATCGGTGCACCTTTTCGCAGAATCTTGCGGCCGCTTTGGGGCAGCCAGATTTTCGGATGGAAAGCAATGGGTGCCGGAGCAGGTGGAATGGTTGGCGTCATGCTTGAAGATGTGATGTATCGTGATGAAGTGATGGCCGTCGCAGAAAAGCACGGTTGGGAACACATCGAATGGGCTGTCGAACCCCAGGGAATTCAACGCACCGTCAATCTTCACGAGTGAAGTCTGTGCTTGTCTCAAGCAAGAAAATTGCCTCACGGGTGAGTTTGTAGCGGTTTTTGAGTCCCATTTTTCGCTTCTCAACCAGCCCAAATTTCTGTAAAGTTCGCAAGTGGTGAGATACCAATTGCTGGCTCTTTTCGAGTCTGTTGGCGAGTTCTGCTTGAGTAGGGAATTCTCCAAGCGGACCATCGTGGTCCAACAACGAGAGAATCTTACCTTGAAGACTGTTCGGGTCGGGAGACAAAGGCGGCACAGGTAAGTCGTCTTCGTTCATGTTTGGGTGAAGGGAATTGGTCAGTGGGTAATATCGAACAAGACGACCGTCTTTCCTTCGCCAAATGCCTTCCTCCGATTCAAGGATTCTCAAATGGTGCGTGATCTGTCCGTTGCTCATGTCCAAAGCGGCCATGAGCGCTCGGAAATGGCATCCTGGGTTTGCAGTGAGGTATCCCATCAAACGGCCGCGTTGGTATCGACCATCGCTTGTTTCATGGGTCCTGCCGATCAAGCCAAGGAACCACAGGCCTGCTGCAGTTGACGGAATGCGAAGCGATTCATTACTGAGAAGAACCGCAAACAGCATGGAAAGAAGCGAACCAGATGCGACAACAACAATCACGGATGGAACGATAATGGCTGCTTGCTCATCCACGGCCTCTTCTTCAGAATCAAGAACTGATTGTTCAACGACCTCTTCTGTTTCTTGGAGTGGAGTTTCCGCCTCTAGAGTTCGCACTTGTACAGACGGTGCTTGGAACATTTCACACGCAGGGTGTGCTGGGGCGTCAACGACCTCGTACGTGCCGCTCCATCCTTGCTGCGGAACCCAAGGACCAAGAAGAGCGCTTGAAAGAAGGATTTGTTCTTCGTCCACTGTTTCAAACATCCAACACGTACCAAGCTCTGTCTGCAAGCCTGACCATGTTCCGCTGACCGTTCTCGGCTCCTCCTCAACGACGGCTTCCACGGTTTGTTCAACAGTAGAAACTTGACCGTCCAACGGCCAATTGAGAGCGAATCCTACACGGACCGGTTGTGATGATTGGAACGTCAAAATCATTTGGTATTGGCCATCATCAAGGGGCTGGGACATCGAGTCGACCATTTCGATGTAGCCTGCTTCTAAGGTAAGCGATTCTGCATCTTCACCGAATGGGAGAACAAAATGTCGTCCTTCGAGTGAATTGCACATGGTGAATTGTTCATTGACTTCTGTGATGGTTGAAAGGTCGATGATGGCAACGCTGAGTGAACATGAGTCAATCCAGCGAAGGTCGACATCTGATTTCATAGCATCAAGAGTCAAATTTAGATTGAATCCCGAACCGGTTGACATCAATTCTGGATAGACTTCAAACTGTGGCGAAGATGCGCAATCGGATGAGGCGTATTGTTGGTATTCGATGGTGTGGTGAACGGCAAGGTGGAATTCGGGTATCTCGGCGACAAGTGAATACTTTCCCGTCGGAACATCGCATCCTTCTAAATCGGTAAATGTCCAGTCTGGTAATGTGAACTGCAACTTGCCGTCTTGTTCGATGGAGTAATCAAGTTCTAGAGCGTTGCAATTCTTGAGAAGTCGGCTGTCGAACACCACTTCGTTCAAATCGTTCACTACCCACATCTCAGCGCGACACGAGTCCGTAAAGTGAAATTCAAGCGTGTCTTCGCCGATGTTCTCGATTTGAACAACAGAGGAAAAGATATCTTGGCCGCTGAAGCGGTACTCAGCCGGAGCGTTTTGTAAAAGTTGCACTTTCGTTCGTGATTGAGGTGAGGTGTCGATTGACTCTGACGCTTCAAGGGTAAACGATGTCGTTTGAAGCAAAGCTTGTGAGGGGAGACTTGCTTGAATCGTGTTTAAACCTTGGAGAAGTGAAGAGTCTTGCAGAAGAACATGTCCAAGAAGAATTTGTTCGTAAGGTTCCAAAGCAGGGACCGAATCAAAACATGACATCGCGAGAGTGGATGCTCCATTGATGTTGAGGTCCACATAGCAATCATCGACTTGTGGGAGAAGTGAAAGTTCAGAAGTGGGGTTTCGAAGGACAACTCCGAGGATAATTTCTTCACCGTGTTGCAAGGGTGAAAGCCGGCTGTTAAGTTCAAGAATAATCTCTAAATCCGGAGACACATCGACGGAAGTTTGGACATAGATTTCTTGAGAAACGACTGTTTCTGTTGCGGAGTGGAAGGCTTGAACGATGTAGGTTCCGGGCTCAACAAAGGAACCGTCTTCTCGGGTTAAATCCCAAGTGAGTGATGAAAAAGAATGTTCTTCCCCGCTGTCAAGGTCCAACGTTTGAGATTGGCCTCGACAAAGAGGTGATTCGTCGACCAGTAAAACTCCGTTCAAGTCGAGAATTTGGAGTGAAACGCCACACGAAGGGTCGTTGTCAATCGATGTATCAACACCGTTGTTCACAATTACTGGGAGCATATTGACTGAATCACCTTCGATGTACCAGTCTCTTTCGAGCGTTGATTGGTCTTGAAGCAAGAAAACGACGCCACCGGATTCTTCACCCGCTGCATACGGAAGAGAGGCGAGCAGAAGCAGCGCGAGGACTGCTACAGTGCAACGCGTACCGCCGGCCATGGTCAACAATCACGGTCATTACTTGAAAGGTAAGCGGTGCAATCGATGTGTAACAAAAAGAGCAATCACAACTTGTTCAAGTCGAGCATGGTCGGTACTGCCCCAGCCTGATCGGCTTGTTGTTGCATCTCGTATTGCTTCCATTCAGGAACCGGTGCACTCTCGCTCCAGCCAAGCGCTCGAGCTTCATCGAGTTGTCCGGCAGCAACGTAGTGGTCAATCCAAGCGAGGCGTCGTTCTTCTTCTTCAGAGAAGGCGATATCCATCTTGGCTTCTTGAGCGCGCTCAGCAGATGCCTTGCGCTTCGAAGATGCCTTGGCTATCTGGGCAACGAAAATGAGGCCTAAGAGCAGCACAATGAGTCCACCCAACGCCATGAAGGTGGTTGAATCGGTTGAGAAACCAAGCGCTGAACCATCACCGTCACCGGTGTTGAGACTCGGGTCCGATGTGATAGCACACTTCACAGCATTTGGACCTGTCAGCACCCCGTTGGTGATGGCAGGATCCCACGGACAGATGTCGTTGCTGTCTGATCTACCGTCACCATCGCTGTCAGGACAACCGTAGCCTTCACTTTCAGTGAACGGCACTGAAGTTCCAAATTCCTTGCGGCATTCATCAGGCTGGAAAGCCGTTTCAGGGCCAAATGGGCCATCTTCACCATCAGGGTCAAACACGCTGTTATCACCGTATCCGTCACCGTCGAAATCGTTCCATTGCGAAGGTTGGAATGGGAAAGCATCCGGCTGATAGAAGCTGGTTTGGTTGTCACCCCAACCGTCGCCATCCATGTCCGACCATTGGTCTTCGATTGTAGGGAAGGCATCGCCGGTTTGGTTGCGGATGGTGTAGGTTTGGCCTGGGTTGTCAAGGTCGTCGATGGTTTCGTTGAAGTAATCGTAATTGTCGCCCCAACCGTCACCGTCGGTATCTTTCCACTGCAAGGTATCGTACGGGAAGACATCATCGACATCAGCCCAACCGTCAAAGTCAGCATCTGGGCATCCGTGACGGTTGTTCTCAAACGATTTACCGAAGACATCTACGCAATCATCGCCACTTGGAACACCGGTGTTGTCACCCCAGCCATCACCATCAGCATCTGCCCACTGGAACGGGTCTTCCGGGAACACATCGATGGGGTCAACAAAGCCATCTTGGTCTGTATCTGTGCAACCTCGAGTGGTGGGGTCAAGAGAATTACCTGAAACGGTAGGACATACGTCTGAGTTACCCTCAGAAACGCCGTCTCCATCTGCATCAACAAAATTGTCACCAAATCCGTCACCGTCGGTGTCCTCCCACTGTAACCCGTCGTTCGGGAAAGCATCGCCGTTGAAGCCACCTGGGTTGTCCCCGTAGCCATCGTTGTCTGCGTCAACCCACTGAGAAGAGTCATCAGGGAAAGCATCGGGATTTGTACCGTTTGGATTGTCACCGCGATTGTCACCGTCACGGTCTGCCCATTGGGTGCCGTCGTTCGGGAACGGATCGCCAGCATTGGAATAGCCATCATTATCCCAGTCTGTGCACCCAATACGGTCTTCAGTTGAGGTTCCTGCTTGGTTTGGACATTCGTCAGCGTTGTTACCGGACTGGTTACTGCCGTATCCATCGTTGTCCTCGTCGCACCATTGAGTTGGGTCATCTGGGAAGGCATCAGCGCCGTAGCAATCGGTTGTTGCCGGCCATCCTGCATCTGGGTCCGACCATCCGTCGGAATCGGTATCTGGGCATCCCAGTCGATCGTATTGAGAATTCCCCCAAATCGTTGGGCAACCGTCTGCACGGTCGCTCATTTGCTCATCGCCTACCCAATCTCCATCGGTATCAGCCCATTGCGTTCGGTCGAGTGGGAAGGTGTCAATATTGTTGGCAACAGAAACCAGCAGCCCTGGCCAATTCTCTCCTCGGAAATTATCCCATGATGCATTCACATAGTTATCCCCAAAGTCGTCACCGTCTGTGTCGTTCCATTGCGTTGCATCGTCAGGGAAAGCATCTCCAGTTTGATTCATGTGAAGTTGAGCGCCGCTGAGGTCGAAATAGTAGTTGTCACCGTACCCGTCACCGTCTGTATCTAGCCATTGAAGCGGGTCTGTAGGATAAACATCCCCTTCGTCAGACCAGCCGTCTCCGTCGCCGTCAGGGCAACCAAATCTGTCTTCGGTTGAAGTGCCTGCGACCAACACACATGCATCGGGTTGGAAAGCTGGTGCTGGATTATCTCCATAGCCGTCGTTATCGGAATCGTCCCATTGGGTGCCTTCGCTTGGGAAAGCATCGACGACGCCATCGCCTTGGTCGGTGGTGTTGTAGCCGTCGTTGTCTTCATCAATATCAGCATACCAGTAGTAAACGCCCTCGTCATTCCGACCGTGTGCAGTGACGATGTGTGTGCTGTCTGGACTCCAGGCAATATCGTACATTATACCACATGGATTGCTGTTACCGGTGCCTGTGCAACCGTTGGTCCGTGGGCCGCTGAATGTGTCGATCTGTACACCTGAATCGGAATCGAAGACCTTTGCAGTTGCTCCGTCACCTTGGTAGTAACCGTGTCCTGCTACGACTTGACTGCTATCGTAGGAAAAATCAGTGGAATAGCACGATGTTGTGGTTGACTTCTCCCAAATTCTCACCCATGAATTTCCAGAGAATTCATACATGTCGAAGCTCGCACTGCCGCCTTCCCAGCCACCGCACATGGCGATGTAGTTTCCATCGGAGGACCAAGCGATTGAATTCACTGAGCCGGGTGGGTTCGTCAGCGTGTAAACGGTCGCCCTTGAGGTGATGTTGACGATGTAGAAATCGCCGTTTCCTGCCAATGCAATCAGTTCCCCGTCAGGTGAAAAGGCTGAATCATAAAATCGATCTTCGCCGTTTGGATTCAT
>DAXG01000012.1:0-12549 GCA_002506275.1 Euryarchaeota archaeon UBA259
TCGGATAACCAGTGGAGCGGTTTAGCAACGTATCTGTCGATACCAGCTCCTGATGAATGGTCGACCAACGAGGGACGGGTATTGAACCGTGCCAGCGTAGAGAAGGCTGTTGGTGATGCTGTTTCAACCATGAGCAGGATGCAACTTGAATCGTTACTTGTTGGTATTCCTTGCGCTCCAGTCAATACGGTTTTGGAAGCCCTCAACGATCCTCAAAGCGTGTCGAGAGGGGCTGTAACGCAGCACAAAGGCGTTGATGTCTTGGCAAGTCCGCTGCGCTTTATGCAACCTTCAAAACGAGAATAAAGACGTTTGACCGCCTTCACGAATAAGCCCGACTTCTCGAAGTTTATCGAAAGCGTTGTCCATTCTCCGTTGGCTAAACTGCCGTTCAACTTGTAAGAACTGTTCGAGTCCTTTGACATCAATTTGCCCGGGTTCGAGGTCCTCATCTGCCACATCGACCGCAGGATGCTCATGGAAGATACTTCGGATTTCATCGAGGCGTTCTGGAACGTCCTTGCCTTTGACTTGACAGATCGCTTCGATGGAGCCGTGTTCCTTGATCAGTTTAATGCCCGTTTTTGGACCAATACCTCGAATTCCGGGGTGGAAGTCCGTTCCAATCATAATGGCAAGGTCGATCAGTTGAGAGCGGGAAAGGTCGTTGGACTCCAACATCCCATCAAGGTGAATCATCTGTGCCCGTACAGTCCTTCCATGTTGCTTGGAGCCGTCGCTCATCAAGTTTCGAACCAAGCGTGGTGTTCCGTAGAGCAGCGCATCCCAATCTTGGGTGGCGACGACATCGAGTTGTCCTTTTGCCGCCATTACTGCGGCTTGTCCTTCCCCTTCTGCCTTGGCAACAACCCAAGGTACGCCCAGCAAATCGAACAACTGCTTTGTTTCATCAACCATTTCTTGCGAATAATGTACGATGCGTGGAGCCATTTTCTGGGCCAGGGCGAAATCTCCGACTTCAAGTGCTTCTTTGTGGATGCGTTCCGCCTCATCTCTGCGCGCTCTTCGGCTTGCTAACTCACCTGCTTTCAATTCTGGAGATTCACCATCAAAGATGTACACCGGCCGGATTCCGAGGTTGAGGAGAGTCGCTGTGCGGTTGAGGAAACCCATCAAGTGAGAAACAACTTTTCCATTATCGGCTTTGAGTGGACCCCCATCTCCCTGTGGAGAACGGTCCCTCATGGTTGTAAGAAATTGGAACGCTGTGAGAAACGCATCGATGCCGACTCTCTGACCAGAAAGGCTTGCTAGGTCAATGTTTTCCGCAGTTGCAAGGTCCTTCAGATTGCAGCCCATGGTGTGAACATAAGTTGACAGTATGTGTATATTGGCATCCGAACCCGTCAAGAAGTCGAGGCGCAAGCGCTCACCATGGCGAGCCATGTTGCAAGTTTACGCGGCTGGCATACTGCGTTAGCACGCGCCGAGATTGCCTCGCTTCTTCCGAGCGCAGTTGTAAACCGACTGCCAGCGCGTCGTTTGGTGCTGCTCGATGGAGACGTTTCACCCGAACATATGCTTGAGGCTGTGAACTGCTCGAGCGGTTGCCAAGCTCTGCTGACCCATGCCGTCCTTTGGTCGAATGAGCAGCCCATCGATTCACTGCTTGAACAAATGAGCGATTACATTCAAACGCATACTCGCACAGGTTCGGTAGCAGTTCGTTCATGGAAACATGAAGGGAAAATGGAAGGCGTCAGTGCTCGTGAATTGATGAGGAAAATCGGTGGCATGTTGTCTGAGCAAGGCTATCAGATTGACCTTGAGCAACCCGACCATCGCCTTGGTATGGTGCTGGATGCAAAAGCAGGAATCATTGCATGTGGGTGGATGATTGGCACTGGCGATGAATCCGACGGCATTTCGGCTCGACGAGCGACGGACCGCCCGTTTTTCAAGCCGGTGAGCCTCGACCCCAGGCTCGCTCGTTTGGCAGTGAATCTTGCTTCAGGCCCCTTGCAAAAGGGTGTTACCCTTGATTTGATGACCGGTACCGGCGGTTTTGTTCTTGAAGCAGCGGTCTCGGGAAGAGAGGCCTACGGTATTGACCTTGATGCAGAAATGATTGAAGGAGCACAAAGAAATCTGGATTGGGCTGAACAGGCAAACCGAGCATCTTTGCTGTTGGGTGATGCAACGCGTCTTTTGGACGTGCTGCCAGCAGATGCCATTCATCGCATCAGTGGTTTTGTTCTTGACCCACCTTACGGTCGAAACTCACAAGGAACGCTTGAACCAACGGCTTTGATTCGCGCCGTTCTGGAAAGTTCTCATTCGGTGGCTGGGGAAAATGCACATTTTGTCTTGATTGTGCCTATTCACCCGTTTGGAGAACATGCCGAAGAGGCCTTGTCTGAAGATGCTGCAGTCGAACTGTTGCACGGGCAATGGGATGAGTTGCAAGCATGCTTTGAGCAAACCGGTTGGAGGCTGCTGGGTCGATGGGTTGAACACGTTCATGCCAGCCTAGGGCGGCTTATTCTTCATGCAGCAATTGTTCCTCGAGATTGAGCAAAACAATCGAATCTTCTTCGGTTGGTTCAGGGAACTGGGCTCGGTGAGGACATCCTTCGTCAAGAATGGCCTCATCGTTATGGTTGAGAACATTCGGATAGGTTCTGCACCCTTTAGGTCGGACTTCGTAAACTGAACACATCCCCTCAGCATTGACATCGGATGATGAAGTCAGCAGGAAGACACAGGCGCGAGTATTTTCATCGTTCAGTAGCGTGAGAATGCCGTTGTTTTTCCATGTAAAATCTTCAACCGCCATTCCGGTACGCCGAGACAGCAACGAAGCCTCCGCCTTCGTGAGAGGCATGGTCGTCTCCCGACAACAAGCCGAACAACCCGTCGGAATGCATGGGAGTGAGCGGGCCATATCCGTGCTAAACCATCCGCCTTCTTCAAGAAGGGGGGGCATCTGGGCAGGACAAGGGCGATTAGGGTAGCCTGGATATCCTGACGGGCTTCGAACCCGTCGACGCGGGTTCGAATCCTGCATCGCCCACTTCTCAGTGGCCCTTTTGGGGCCATTTTTTAGCGGCAAATTAACCTCCTTCAAGTTCAAGAGGAACTGCTAAGAGCACCGGGCATACACCTGCAATTGAGGGAATAAAATGAAACTTCGACTTCATCAGTTCCTCTCAAAAACAGGCGATTTCACCTCAAAAGCAGATGTCAAGCAAGCGATTTGGGACGGTGATGTCACCGTTAATGGGTCGGTGGTCAAGAACATCGCCTTCGAATTCAATCCTGCTAAGCGTATTGTCGAGTTCCAGGGGCGAATATTGAAACTCCCCATAACAGATTTTTATTTCCTTCTCAATAAACCACAGGGATACATTTGCTCTCGCCTTAATTCCCAAGAGCGTGAACTCAACAAGACTTCTGTCTATGAATTGTTTCGTGATGCGGTAGAGCCGAAAGTGTTCGAATCTCTTGTCACCGTTGGACGTCTTGATGAAGATACAACCGGTTTCCTTCTTGTGACAACGGATGGAAAAATGGTTCATGCCATCACTGATCCAAATCGACACATCAAGAAAACGTACCGTGTAGAGACCGAACATCCAATCTCTCGTCAAGATATTGATGCAATACGAGAGGGCGTTGAAGTGTCAGTTGTAGAATTTGGAACGCTTGAAGAGTTCCGTACCCGTGGCGCCCACGTCTATTTGGAAAACGAACGTTGTGCGATTCTCACCATCGATGAAGGGAAGAAACGACAGATACGCCGCATGTTCACAACACTGGGAAATCAGGTCCAGCATCTTCACCGTTTGTCAACCGAGGGAATGGTGCTTTCCGATTTCAATTTAGAATCCGGTGAATTTTGCGCAGTCACTCGCGAGGACATCAATCGGGCTCTGTTTTCTTGACGGCAGCAGCGTTCTTTACTCGCCATTTTTGAACCGCGCCGTAAGTAAGGCTGCGCCAGAGCCATTCTGCTGGCCCGAAGGAGTAACGGTTGAGCCACCAAGGGCTCAGCACCAATTGAAAGATCCAGATGGCCAGCACAATCACATAGAGTTCCCATCGTTCAAACACGCCAATGAGTCCAAACCCAGCACCGGTAAACACAATCAGACAAATCAGGGAGTGGAGTAAATAGTTCGTCAGTGCCATTCGCCCTACTGCTGCAAGACGTTTTTTGATTCCCGTCCAAACCTCGACTTGACAAAACAACATGATCAGTCCAAGCCATCCCATCGACATCGCCACCCGTCCAAGTTGATATGTTCCTTGGAAATACCCTGATATGACAATCGCATCGAAATCGGAATCTATCGCTCGGAACAATTCGTAACCGTTGACTGCCAAGCCAAAGGCAAACCCTCCTATGGCAAGCTGCAGGTACTTTTTGCTGGAATGTTGTGCAGAGAGAACGCCAAGCCGGTACAACCCCATGCCTAACAACATCATACCAACGCAATCCCAAAGCATGAATACGGGCGTAAAGAACAACAAACTGTCGATTACTTTTTGTCCACTGTAACTGGCAATTTCAAAGTACGACCCTCTTCGCGTGTCCAATTCTTGTTCCATTGCCGATTCGTTGAACGTGAACTGGTTCTCTGAATCGGTCCACAATGCAGCAAGTTCTCGCTCTTCAGCCGAATATTCACCGGCCGGATTTGCGTCAATAGTGGCGGCAACATCTCTGCCTTCTTCAACAAGAAATCCAGAGGCGGCAAATAAGATCGAAGTAAAGACCAAAACAGTGGCTGAAAGAATCAGCAGTGTCTTTGGCCGGGCATTACGTAAAGGATAGAGCAGCGCTCCTGCCATGGCATAGAGAATGAGAATATCTCCCGTCCAAAGCAAGACAAAAGAATCGAACATTCCAAACAACAGCAGAAAAAAGGTTCTCTTATAGTGCAGCCATGCACCCTTTTCACGACCAGACCGGGTGCCAAAACCAGTGGTGAACATGACGATTCCCGCTCCGAACAGCAAGGAGAATAACCCGCGCATCGAACCTTCAAAAAACAGGTTCATGATACCCCAAACAGCATAATTCAACTCCGGGTTCTTTCCAAGTCCAACCAGTGGATGAAAATATCCCGCTGAAGCCATGCCAAAACCGAGGATGTTGAGGAGAAGTACCCCGAGTAAAGCAACTCCACGCAGAATGTCCAACGACTCGATACGGGCGGAAGTGACTACCGGAGCATCAGCGCTCACCGTACTCTCCATGACGGTTGCACGAGGGATGAAAGGATAAGGATTCAGCAGGATTATCGTATCCATTAACCGATTAGAAACCGTTTTCACGCAGCCATCCAGTCACCGGGAGATTGTTTGAACGCAGCATGTTGGCAGCATCCTTCAACAGGTTTTGACGAAGAGGGATATTTTGCCGTTGTTCCGCAATTGCTGCCAATTGTACCAGAGCGTCTGATGCACCTTCATGGTCGTTCACGGTCTTAGCCGTGCGTAAACTTCGCTCAAATTGGTCTTGAGCATTATCTAAATTATTGCGATAGAGGTTTGTGTTGCCGATGTTGAACAAGGCAATTGCCTCACCCTGGCGGTCACCAAGTTGCTTCATGATTGTTAGAGAGTCGGTGAAGTATTGTTCGGCTTCTTCGAAACGGTCTTGCTCTTCATAAAACACGCCAAGCATGTTCAGTGTATCGGATTGCCCACGTAAGTCCGAAAGTTTTCTTTTCATATTCAAAGCCATCTTGTACAGACGTTCAGCTTCAATCAAGTCACCTCTTTGTTTTGCTTGCGAAGCGAGTTGTACGTGCGAATACGCTTCGCCACGCCGGTCGCCAATTTCTCTCTTGATGGCGATGCTTTGGCTGGTTAGGCGCTGCGCATCGCTTGGATTTCCAAGGTGTTCAGCGATGGTGGCGAGGTTCGATAGGATGATCGCTTCTCCCTCCAAATCCTTTTGTTTTCTCTTGATAATAAGTCCTTGGCGATAATGCAATTGTGCGGCTTCGTACTCTTTTTTGGTTTCCAAAATATTTCCTAAACCGATTAAAGCGATGGCAATTCCGTTTTCATCGCTGTATTCTTCTTTGATGTTCAGTGCTTCGGTGAACAATTGTTGCGCTTGGTCGTATTCGTTCCCCACAAGCGCAAGATTGGCCATAGCCAAAATGACATCAGCCTCGCCGTTTGGTTCATGAATTTCGTTCTTCATGCCTCGTGCATTTCTAAAATCGGAATAGGCTTGAGCAAGATCACCTTGGTTGAGTGCGACGTATCCAATGTTGATGAGTGCGTCCGCCTCACCGCTTCTGTTTCGTTCCGAACGGAATGTCTCGAGCGCTCGTTCATAGTAATCCATAGCCGCCTGAAAACGACCCGTAAGCCGTGCAGCGTTCCCGAGTTTAAGGTCCGTAGAACCCTGTATCTGAACGCCTTGAGATACCAACTCGTCGCTTGATTTGAGAAGGTTTTTGACGTTCGCCATCTGTTGCTGAGAAGGATTTGAGGATTGGATGTTCCCAACAAATCCGATTTGTTCCAAAGCGAGGACCATCGCTTTAGCAAGGTCTTCAGGACTGTTCTGAACAATCGTCTGAGAGGTGAGGTTACCCATGATGACGCTGTCCACAATTTTCTGTTGTGTGTACACCTGAGCACCGGAGGTGTGTTGTGTTTGGGTGCCGACTGGAACCCATTCAGAACCGGTCCATTCCGATTTTCCATCCGGGCTTCGTTGTGGCTCCACCATGAAGGGAAGACGGGGTAGTACAGTATCTAAGTATTGCATCAGCGGGTAATTCTTCGGGCTTTAGCGTGATACTGTTAAATGATACATCTGTGGCTGTAAGCGTGAACAGGGAGGCATCAATGTGGTAAAAATCGCGATTTATGTGGATACTTCCGGTTCAATGAATGAACGGATAAACGGGGAGATGGACGATAATTTTGCAAACGTCCGACCATCGATGTTTCGCAGTTTTATGCGGGCTGTTGGACTGGGCGGCAAAGTCAAAAAAAGTCGCGTTGCACAAGCCATGTGGGAAAACCTCGTTCCAACATTCAAAGACCACCAAACGAAGGTATCGACCATCAACAGCCGTGGACGTTCCAAGGTTCTGGCTCCGCTGGAATTTAGAAGCCATGCTGACTTGATGAAAATCGAGTTCCCAAACCCTTACGGAGGAACGTATCTTTGGGAATTCTTAGTCGAAGAAGCCAGGGAACTCAGCAAAGACAGTGTGGACTGGTTGTTCTTCCTCATCAGCGACGGCATGGACATGAGCTCATCACCTCCCTTCAACGGCATCGATGGTTTTCAACCGTGTATAGAAGCAATCAAGGAAATCGGCATCGATGTCGAATTCCACATTATTGGGCTTGGTCTTCCCAGCGATTCAGTGAACGTCTTCCGTCAGGTCAGCGGTGCGAGCGGTGGTTCATTCGTGAACATCGAGGAAGCCGGCGATGATGTTGAACAAGCCATCGAAGAAGTCGGCGGAGCAGTCGAAGAATCCTTGAATCCAATCGCTCGTATGGCAAGCCGCCAACGTCGTCAACAGGAATACCTTGAATCGAGGCAGGAAGGCGATCTTGATATAACGACAGAAACAACGCCCGTGTCTTCGTCCTATTCTGGATATACCTACGGTGAGACGGTCATCGAAGACACGAACCCCGAACAACTTTCTCAGTGGCAAACCGACTTGGTGCGAATCCGCGGTGATGAGAAAATAGAGAACATACAAGCCTACGAAAATTGGGTTTCAATGCGCTCAACGCCGTTGTTTTCAGATACTCCGGGCATTCCAGTGGACTCCTGGGCGCTTTCTGCTGAAGATGTTTCCTTGATTGCAAGTATGAAAATCGACAATTTATTCACTTTCCTTTCACAGATACGTCGCTCTGACGTACCTATTGAGAACCGTCGAATCATTATTCGTGGCGAAAACATCCCCGATACATTGCTCGACACCCTTGCCAATTCCGGTGCACGAGTTGTGATTTACCCTGAGGAATTACCCCCTCCGCCTCCACCTGAGTTGGGCGATGAAAAATGGGAGCGCAACGAGTACGACTTCAACGACAACCCAACGCGCGGATGGGAGATATACCCGCATCTAGGCCGCAGTAAGGCGCGCAGTGCGGTGGTAATTGACCCGCCGCTCTATCCTGAATACGTGGAAAAAATCACTCAAGCGTTCAGTCGGACCAACCTTGTGAACGATTTGCAAAGTAAAATCGGCCCAATTCAGCGCGCATACGCAGAAGCAGCGTTCAAACCCTCATGGCGTCATTTGAACACGAATTGGGTTCCAGATGACTGGCCGTCGCTCCTTTCACACGACTCAAAGACCATCGGCGAAGCATTTTGTGAATCGTTACGGGTAACCTACATTCAAACCGTTCACGAATGGTTGTTCTCTCACGGTTCACGCCCGAAGTTCATTCTCGTTCGATTGTCCAATGAATCCAAGTCACTCGGCCTGCACAAGCACCCTTGTTACCTCGAATTCCAATCGCTGCTTGCGGATATGTTCCACTATCAGGGAACGGACCTTCGAATCAAGAAGCCTCGCGTCGAATACTGGTGAGGTTTCACCTCAGAGTCGAACTTTACTGGGGGTTGGGAAATCGAACGTAAACGGTTAGGGATTCTCTTCATGGTCCTGTCCTGCATACCTTACGCGGCGCTTTTTGCAGTACCGTTCACACCTCTCAGTACTTCAGAGAGCGCGATTGCCGTTACAGTGCTGATTGTTTCAGGCGAGACACTGTTTGCTGTTGGCGGATTAATTGCCGGCCGGAGTCTGTTGGAAAGTTTCCGTAGAAAGATGATTCCAAGCCGTTTTCGTAAGAACAAATCCTCGACGGATTCCGAGGAATGAAACACACCGATGAAGCAAGGTATCAAAAGTTATGCATTTTTGGGTAGAAATAATGAATAAGCAATGGACTCTTATCCTTCTTGGTGTTCTTCTGTTTTCGATTCCATCTCATGCGGTAGAATCAAGGGAAACTTCGCCTGTTGAACAGTTTGGAGAAGTGTTCCTTGAAGTCGTCATTGCCGATTCTTCCGATGACCTTGACGACCCTCGAGATCTTGAATTTCACCCTGGTCGAGCGAATGAACTTTGGGTCGCGAACCGAGCTACTGATAGCATAACCATCGTTCACGATACCGGGCTCGAAACACAATACTCAGAGAACCGCCGTGATTCCCACAGAAACCACTTTCTCGAAGAAGTGAGTGCGATTGCCTTCGGTTCCTATCATCCTGAATTTGATTGGCAATGGGGCTCTGCTCAAGAGACTCGTAACACCTACTGCGGCCAAGGTTCACCGAACAACTTCATGGGTCCCACACTTTGGCCTTCGTCGTTGTCTCACTTCGCCATGGAACATCAATCCGATGGATTACTCGGCAGCCACATCGACATGAATCATGAATCTCCATACGGCGTTGGTATTGCTCACGATTCGGACAATGCTTACTGGTACAACGATGGCTACTACGGTGAGTTGGTGTACTACGACTTCCAAGAAGATCATGATACCGGGATGGATGACCACTCGGATGCTATAGTCCGACGCTATGCAGATGTCCAACTCACGCATGCATTTGGTATTCCAGGGCACATGATTCTGGACAAAGATTCTGGAATCCTCTACATCGCAGACGCCGGTGCAAACCGAGTTCTTTGGGTCAATACCGATGACACAACCACTTCATCACTGGACATTATGGGTGAATCCTCTCGTCTTGAACCTCTTGCTGAGTATTCGGATATGACCGGTATTGAATGGGGCGTTCTTGACACTGGACTCAATCGGCCAAGCGGTATCGCTCTTGACGGTGATCAATTGTTTGTTTCTACCAACGGTGACGGAAAAATCACCGCTTACGAATTAAATACAGACGGCAAAGGTGGCGTTCAAGCCGATTCGATTCAAACAACGGCCTCTTCCATTATGGGTCTTGAAATAGGCCCGGATGGTCTTCTGTATTACGTCGATAACGGCCAAGATGAAGTTGTTCTGATTCAACCAGATACCGATGCAGATTCCGATGGAGTCGGCGATTCGATTGACAACTGTCCTTTCGTGGCCAATGCAGCACAAGCAAATTATGACGGCGATGCAATGGGTGACGTTTGCGATAATGATACGGATAACGACACTGTACTGAACGACGTCGATGCTTGCCAATTCGGCAACATGTCGTGGATCTCAACGCTTGCAACCGACCATGACATGGACGGTTGTGCGGATTTGACCGAAGACGATGACGACGACAACGACATGGTCAACGACGACATGGACCGATGTCCTAAGGGAGAACTTGCGTGGATTGCTACAACCGCTACAGACTACGATTCCGACGGATGTCAAGACAGTTCCGAAGACCTTGATGACGACGATGACCGCATCTGCGACGGTATGCAATCCGACGGAATCTGGGCGTGTACACCTTCAACGACCGGTGTTGATGAATGCCCAATGAGTGCTCCATCGTTCTCTTCGATTCAATCGAACGATGCTGACCAAGACGGTTGCGAAGACCTTACTGAAGATACCGATGATGACAACGATGGCTTCTCTGATGGCGGTGATGATTGTCCACAAACCTACGGTCTAAGTTCCGTTGGTGGCCCACTGGGATGCGAAGACTACGACGGTGACGGTTATGCTGATTCCGTAGACGAGTATCCAACCGAAGCAACGCAATGGTCTGATACCGATGGCGATGGCTTTGGTGACCAAGCCGATGGCATAGACGGTGATGCTTGCCCGTCAACCGTTGGGACCTCTTCGATGGACCGTAAGGGCTGTCTTGATTCCGACAAAGACGGTTGGTCTGACCCAGATACGGGTTGGACTTCGGAGGATGGAGCCGATGCTATGCCAACAGTGAGCAGTCAACACGTGGATGCTGATGGCGATGGCTTTGGAGACGCATTGACTGGTTTCCAAGGCGATGAATGCCCGGGAGTTTCAGGCACTTCATCCGAAGATCGTTTCGGATGTTTCGATGCTGACGGTGACGGTTGGTCGGACGCTGGCGATGCCTTTGTCGACGATGCGAGCCAACATGCTGACGACGACGCAGACGGATACGGCGACGCCCCTGGTGGCAACGCTGCAGATGATTGCCCTGGTTTGTTTGGCCTTTCCTCTGAAACTCGGCTCGGCTGCCCCGACGCTGATGGCGACGGTTGGGATGATTACCTCGACCAATTCCCTGAAGATGTTCTGCTTTGGTCGGATGCTGACGGTGATGGATACGCTGACCAAGCCGGTACAGAATTCTCGGATGATTGTCTTGAAGTCTCTGGCACTTCGACGCTTGACCGAAGGGGTTGCCTCGACAGTGATGCCGATGGTTGGTCGGACCAATCAGATGCTTATCCAATGGATTCTACTCGATACTTAGCCAGCGATTCGACTTCGTTTTCCACTCCTCTGGTTGCCGTTTCATTGGTGATTGTTACGTTGTTACTTGTTGGCCTGTTTGCCATGAATCGACGTCGTTCTCCGATTGCTCAACCACTTCCTCTCCCTGTTCAGCCGCTGCAAGCAATCAATGCACCCGTCGAAACGCCGGCAGCACCCCCGCTTCCTCCAGAAGGCCTTCCGGCCGGTTGGACCATGGAACAATGGACTTGGTACGGCGCAGATTACCTGAAGAACCGTTGAGTATTGATACGTGAGAGGTTTTCTGATGCCTGAAATTTTTCCTTCGGTAACGGGGAGAAATCTCAATAAAAAAACGCTCACTATTCCAGATGATTACAACAGCGAACCGCTTCTTGTTATTGCTGCGTTCGAACAATGGCAACAGCGTGTCGTGGATGAAGTGATTTCCGCCTTTGAAGCAAACAATCTTGGGCAAAACCATACCATCATTGAGATTCCAGTGATTCAACGGTCGACGCGGTTTCGTCAAATTCGGCTTGACGCCATCATGCGGGCCGTTATCCGGGACCGTGACATACGTCAAAGGACGGTTACCGTCTACCTTGACAAGAAGGCATTTCGAGACAGCTTAGAGATTCCAAACGATTCTGCAGTCCACTGGTTCTTGGTTGACCATGCCAGTAAGAAAATACGTATGCGTGGGATAAACGTGCCCTCTTCCGAAGAATTGCGCCAACTCGTTTCCCTTTCTTCGTGATGGACAGAACTTCAATCCGATAGCCCACGGTTCGAGCATTTCACCTGTATCGAATGCTCCCCGGGCCTTTCTTTTCACATGGCCGATGGATTCATGTGTATGTTCAATCACCTTTGGTCATGCAACGGGTTTTTTCATTGATTTGCGTCTTGTTTTTTCTTGCAGGCTGCCTTGGCGCTTCCTCAACCGGCTGCGGTGAAGGCTACGAAGAAATGCATGCTGGCGACTATTCGATTGATTCCATCACTCTTGATGCTACGACAAATCAACTCAGTGTAGTGGTTAAGAATGAAGAAGGGGCATCAGGTTTCATTCGAGAGAATGAATCGTTAGAGCAAGAACAAACCATTTGGATAGCTTTGCATATTCAGCATAATGGCCAGACCACTTCCATTCGAGGTGAAGAT
>DAXG01000012.1:12607-12859 GCA_002506275.1 Euryarchaeota archaeon UBA259
TTTTGCGATTCAGGTTGCGAGGAAATCAGATTTTCCGCGGGTTATTACGATGGAGTATTCTATCACGACGGAACGTGCGAGAGTTCTCCATGGTTTGCGGTCTAGGTTCCACTTACCCCTTTCTCGATTTCAATCAAGTCTACTCGAATCGTGAATGAAAAAAAATTTCCACGAGGGCTCCCCTTGCACACGTCCGTATCTACGTCGGTACCGACGCGTGGAAAACTCACTAAAGGGCATACAGAGGGTTTT
>DAXG01000024.1:0-1856 GCA_002506275.1 Euryarchaeota archaeon UBA259
CGCAGAGGTTCCTGCACGGGTTGAGTATTCAATGTCTGAAAAAGGGAAATCGCTTGGTGGCGTGTTGAAGATGCTCTTCACATGGGTTGACGCAAATAAATGATGTTGAAACCACTGTAACACGCGTTTTTTGGAAACAGATGTTCAAAAGGTGAACCTCGGTTCTCTGTCTATGAAGTATACTCTATCCATTGCTACAATTGTCTTGTTATTGTTGCTCAGTGCCGCATCCGGTGCCGCATTGATTGCCCTTACAAGTTCCAATTCCTCCAGTTCTGGGGATTTTTCGATTGATGCACCTGTTGTCTATGGTATCAATGAATACACACTTGTTGAAATTGACGAGGGCGATAACGATGAGGAAGATGTCATCACAGAGCGACTCTTCGAATTTATGTTCAACGCCGTATCCGCTGGAGATGTTGTCTCTTGGGACTTCGGCGACGGGAACGCTGCAACAGGTGAAAGCGTCACACACTCTTTTGCCTCACCGGGCCTCTATACCGTTACTGCGACCTCCACCTCCGTCGATTCAATCCAGATCAGTACCGTCCAAGTGACCGTTGAAAAAACATCGATGGTTGAATCCGACAACATGGAGTGTGTCTGCGCTCCAACAGCAAAATCCACAATCATTGACTTGGTGCCCTCTGAAGGCACAGCATCGTACGAAGGTGTTGTCACCGTCGAACACGATGGGAGCAGCGAGTCATGTGCACTGCGCAATCCTCTGCAAGAGTGTCATGTCCGTGTATTGCTTGAGCGAACTCTCGATGGTTCAGTTATCGAACAAGAAATCCTCTTCGACGATACATTCCGAACCAATGAGCACAGCGTTACCTTCGAAATGATGGACGTTGAGATTGATGCTGGTGAAGGCCTTCAATTACGGCTTGAAACCGACCAAATCAGAGACTGGCACAAGCCAAGCACCTCATGGAGCATGACCGCTCCGATGGAATGAGCCAACGCATTCAATCGCAGCAGCTCTTCTCGACGCTGTCTTGAGCACAGAAGCATGTCTTGGCTGGAATGATGTCTGCCCGGGAACTGCGTTCGTTGAACAAAGCAGTCACTTCTGCGAGTTCTTCAGGAGCATCTCCTCGAGCTTCAAGACAGAGTTTGAGACCTAAGAGACCCCACATGTTGTCTTTCCAGAGTTTGATGTCAGCACGGTAAACCGCTTCTGCCTCTTCGAATTCTCCTTGCTCATGGAGCAATGCTCCAAGGATGTGGCGAACCGGTTGCATTTGGCCCCATGGTTCGTTGTAAGCAAGGTTGAGAGAGAGGTCAACACCACGTCGTAGGTGATCGAAAGCAGCGGTGAAGTCAGATGCTTCTCCACGAGCCTTTGCTTGGAATTGCTTTCGGTATTCGATTTCTCCTGCAAGAACAGCAGCATTAACCAACAAGATACAAGGTCCTTCACTTGGGTCTTGATACATCAAATTGTTGTGCAAAACACGGCCTGCAAGTGCTGGGTTTGTGAGTGCTTCTTCGAACAGAACTTGTTCTGCCTCAGCCTCAGCGACCATTCCCTTTGATGCAAAAGCGACACCACGAGCGTAGTGTTGTGTTGCGATGGTTGCAGGGAAGACATCCTTGTCAGAATACATTGGTTCAGCGATGATTTCATCCCACTTTCCGAATCGAATCATGACGTGCCATGGCATGGTAACGTAGGATTCAAGGAAAATAGCGCCCATTGGAATGATTCCAGCAAGCATGAATTGAACGCCAGAGTTCTCATCACCGGCAGGGAGGGTATCGACTGCTTTTCGAGCGTACTTGAGAGCAGTTTCATATTGTCCTTCAAACATAGCACACCAGACGACGAAGTGGTGGTTGTGCATACG
>DAXG01000024.1:1915-6303 GCA_002506275.1 Euryarchaeota archaeon UBA259
TCAATCGCTTCTTTCCACTGTCCGACCCACGCGTCAATGTGCGATGGCATGTGGACAAGGTGCCCCATACCTGGCATGACGGTGCGAAGAACATCTGCGGCCGGTAGCGCACGCTCTGGGAAAGGTGACAATTCGAGAGCGTGACAATACAAGTGGCACAATGCCACATGTTGCTTTGCATCTTCGATGTTATCGAACGCATCTTCCATAACCTTCACCAAAAGTAAGGTGTTGTCATCAGCCGGTGTGATTTCTCCGGATGCAGTGTTCTTGTCCCACAGTTGCCAAGCCTTCAAATTCATGAGAGCCTCGACGTAAATGGCAGTAACATCCAAGTTTCCAGCGTACTTTCGATACAGTGGTTCCATTGCTTCAGCGAACGCTACATTCAATTCAGGGCTGTTACCCATGTTGAGAACGGTTGGGTCTGCTGCGTCACGTGCTTCAGCAGAGTGGCGTTGTGCCAAGGCGTCAATGAGGTCGCACTCAAGTTCCGTGCACCCTTCTTTGAGGGAGACTGCTGTTTGGATTGAGTCGTGGCCCGAGCCAAGTCCTGGGCTCCAATTGTAATTCGATGAAACACAGTAAGCGATTCCCCACCAAGCCATAGCGCATGTTGGGTCGAGTTCTGTGACTTTGCTGAAGCATGCAATGGCTTGTTCGTGGTTGTAATTTATCATGTGGCCATAGGCTTCAACGAACATTTTTCGTGCATCTTCATTGGCGCAGGTAATTGTTGTAGCAAAGGCGTAGTTGGCGGCGATGCCGAAGTCGTAATCCGTTGGTGCAAGAGACATATCCGGCCCTATCGATAAGCCCTCTTAAGTAAATCGAATGGAAAATATCGAAATCTTTGTTTTTTTCAAAATTACTCTTCCTCTTCTCCAGAGGTAACCGCAGAATCTCTCGGCTTGGATGGTAATAAAATCCACATCAAGGGTATCAAAGACAGGTAAGGGATGTTTTTACCGTATGTCAGATCTAATGTTGATTGGAATTCAACAAAGGAGTCGGCATCCGATTCGTTCTCCTGTGGCGGCTCACTGCGTACTGAGGAATAATTTTCAGGCTCTACCAATCCCAAGTCATAGCCACTGAACATCAAATCAAATCGAATTCCGGTAGGTAAGAGAGACGGTTCTACATTGCTTTGACGGTGAGCCAAAGCGCCTTGTTCGGTTTGAACAACAAATGTCTCATCTGCAAGAGTGTCTTCACCGTTTTCCTCCGCCTCATCAACTTCTTGGTCATCGCCATCGAACCCCGTTAAATCAAGAACGTACGATGCCGGCATGATTACGAGAAAACAGGAAACGGCAAAAGCAAGTGCAATCGTACGTAACGCTGCTTTAAATCGAATTCCAGCTACAATCAGGCATTCGATTACGCAGAGGAACACCAATGAAAACAGAGTCGCATTACGTCCGTATTTGAGCCATTCAATCGTTTCACCTTCATCATTCGACTCGGATATCGGCGAATCGTCACTTGAATTGTCTTGAGTTGTATTTTGTTGAGAAGCGTTCACAGGTTCATCGTAATCTCTAAACAGCATATACAACAAAAAAGATGTCGAATTCTCCATCTCTACATCGATGAGCGTTTGCTCTTTATCGATAGCAACTAACGCTTTGATTTTGGTTGGAGCCGGCTGCCCTTCCGTGTATTGGCCTTCAAACTGAATGACCAACCAAGCCGATAGGAACAAATGGAGTGCGATGAGGATCGTCCCCAAAATCCGCACGCCATCGCCGAAGCGGCTGTGAGGAGGGCGTAGGGCCATGTTTTACCCACGCGCTACTCGTACTTGAGGCTTCAATCACTCTTCATTCTCGTCGGTGTTGCTGTCTCGGCGGCCACCGGATACGACACCTGCAAGAACAATGACCGCAATCATTGAGATTGGGGATAAGAAAGGCAAATCCAAGCCGGAATCTTCTGCGAGTTCTTCTGCAGTTGGTGGCGTAGGGTTATCGCCGCCATCTGTTCCAGCCGGAGTGTCTGTTTCAGGTAGAGTAAGGTTGCTGACATCAACTCCAGCTTCAATTAAATCTTCTTCGATTGCTCCGAGGTCGTGGTCATCGACATTGACAATGTCGTCAATGGAAGTCGCTTCTTCCATACCGTTGGTTGCGGCGTTCGCATCAGCTCCGGTTAGGTAGTGGATGCTGAGTTGTGCTGGAGCATCGTCCATGTAGCCTTGAGTTTCTGGTCCAGCAAGGGTGTATGCGCCATCATCGTTCATGACGTAAACGCCAACGCCGACCATAGCAGCATGTTCATTGCTCCACATTGGAGCCCACATGCCATCGTCGTAAGGGAATTCTTCGAACGGTTCAACGTCTTCAAGACGATCTTCAAGGTTCATACCGAATTGCTCGAGTACATCCTCAAGTCCAGAATCTGCAAGGGCTTCGATAACAGCCGCAACACGGTCGCTGACTTCATCGTCTGATTCTTCAACCATCGTGCAATGCATTTCCGAAAGGTACGGGGTTGAAGCCCCGTCTTGGGTAAGTTCAGTCATGAGGCAATATTCGCCCACTTCAAGGACGTCAATGTTGCCTTCCATCGAGTATGAGTTGTCTGACCCGTCAATAACCATCGTTCCTGAATCAAGTTGGTTTTGATTCGGATCCATAAGTGAGTAGGTTAATGTCGCCCCTCCGTCACTCGACCAGTCGTATACGGACATATCGTAGCGAAGGCTCATTGCTTCGTCTTCCCACACATCGGCATATCCTAATTCAGGACCAATCCATTGTGAATGGCACATTTCAGAAAATTCTACAAGTGGAGATGAGGCTCCTGTTTCGCTGATTGAAGCGGTCATGCACATGGTTGATTCTCCGTACGTTGAGGGGACGGCTACGCCACTGTCTTCGGACCAAGAAGTGGCCCACTCTAGGTTTGAATCGCACATCCAAGAGTCACAGATTGTGGATTCAATCGATGAGAGTGGTGTTCCTGCATCATCAAATACATTCATCTGGAGAGTATAGTGGTTGAGAACGCCTTCGTCTTCCAATGTTGGACAATCGCCATAGCCGTCGTTGAGAGTTGTCCATTCTACTTCGCTTCCATCGTTGCAAGTAAACATCTTTGTCGAACCATCAGTAGGTGCTTCGTCTGATCCGTCACTGCAAGAGGATTCCCCATCGTTCACTGACGTGAAACCGATTTCAGAGCCATCGTCGCAAGTAAACATTGCAGAATCGTCGCTTTGTAAAACTGAAGTGTTACCTGAAAGAGCGGTCTGAACTGTAATGTTATCTCCCCAGAAATGAAGATCTCCGGTGAGTTTTGCTGGAGCGTTTGCGGGAGTAAAACCCTCTACAGATGTCCAGGTCGATGACAATATCTGACCTTCCATAGTATCAGTGACGGTGATGTCGACTGAACAGTAATTATTTTCTGGGCACATATCGGCATCATCCATGATAGTGACGCCATCGCCAACAGACCAGTATTGGTCGCCAACGCTGCCGAATTCCACAAGGCTGCAATCGCCATCCGCAGGCATTCCAGGGTTTGAGCACGTAACGGGTGCGTTACCATCAACAGATACTTGGACCATCACTGTGGCCCAATTGATGTCGTTGCCTTGGTTCATTGTAACATAGGCTAATTTGTCTTCATCACCTTCATAGTTTACAGCTTCTTCGGCGCTGAACGAATAGAGCATGAGGTCGCCTTCAGGCTCTGCTGAGCCGAAAATCGATTCGAGGCTGTCAGTAATGTCTTCACCGATGTCTTCAGCAACTTGTTCAGCAAACGCCTCTCCAGACCCTGCAAGGACGTTGCCCATCATGAGGAACATCAATGGGTTTCCTGGTGGGCAGGTGTCGCAACTCTGGACTTGAGTGGTTAGGCCTTCACCATCACCTAGGTCAACGGTGAGTGTTTCTCCCTTAGAAAAATCGAATTCCCCGTACATCTCCATGTCAAAATTACCCGATTCCGTTAGAGAATCAGATATTTCAAGGTCGAACTCCCCCGCATCGAGGCCGAAGTCTTCAGTTGGAATACCATCTATTGAGAAAGAGTAGTCAACTGCACCGGTATAATCGCCAGTTAAGTCGCCACACTCGGATTCGCCGCATTCCCAGTAATAATTGTCATCAGCCGCAGACAAATCGACATAAATCGCATTCGGTGAGCCGAGGCGCCATTCAGAGGTGGAATCTGTAATTGAGTATCCCAAATCTAATTCTGTGTTAAAGTCAACAGGGAATTCCTCTCCGCCGCCTTCCAACAACACATCAATGTTGAGGCCGACGAGGGCTGAGACATCCATGCTGAATTCCATGTCTGCTCCAATGAGGTTGTACGAATCGTCAAGGTATTCTGTATAGGTCATATCGACGGTCAAAAACTGTTCCAAGGTT
>DAXG01000007.1 GCA_002506275.1 Euryarchaeota archaeon UBA259
GTTGATTTTACCGTAACAGGACTTCCGAACCTCAAAGTAACACAAACTGAACTTACCCCCTCATCAGGAATTTTTTCCGGTGACACAGTAACGCTTTCCTCGCTTGTTCGTAATGTGGGCAGTGAGCCTGCAGTTGCAAGCACCCTCCACATCGACTTCCCTGGTGCGAGTGACCAAGAACTCGTTACTCCACCTCTCGCTGCAGGAGCAACAGAATGGGTTAACACGACGTTCACAGCTCCAGAAAGTGGCTCCCACACCCTCTATGTGACACCAGATTACCAAGATGCAGTTCAGGAATCATCTGAGTTCAATAAAGTGGTCGAGGTACCGTTTACAGTCGATACACGAATGGATGTCTTCCATGTCGGAGAATTGGGCGTAGAAATTGCTGATGGTGCTCTACAGGGCCCTTGGGTTGTGTCTGGGAAACTGGGTCGAACCAACGGAACTGGTGTATCTGAAGTGCCGATGTGGCTTCAAATTACTTCCGCAACCGGGCAACTGGTCACCACTGCTCCATTCAGTGTATCGCTGAGCGGTACCGGGTATGCTGAATCCACATGGAGCCATTCCATTACGGCTGCTGAACTCGATGGATTGTCGGCCGGAACCCACACCATCACGGCCAAGATTGATCCGTTCTCGAATGCTGCATTCACACAGGAATCAACCGAGAACGATGAGGTATCCTCTACGCTTTCCAAGTTCGAGGTTCCAGATGTTTTCGTTGATTCCAACGCTATTGCTTCTTCTCCATCGGTGAATTCTGGAGATTCAGTCGAATGGCGCGTTAGCATGATCAATACCGGCGACATCCGAGTTTCCGGCCGTTTGCATTACACGTGGGAAGGAACGACGGAAACTTCTCCAGTCATCTATCTTGATTCAGGTCAGGATTTCACATGGGTCATCGAATTAACAACTTCAATCGGTGCACATGAGGCTGACTTTGAAGCACAATGGGTCGCATCTGCCAACAGTTGGGATTCAAACCCCTTGAACAGCGTTGCAACAGGCATGGTCTCCGTTGAAGCAGAATTACGCCTTAATTGGGCTCTCGCAACACTCGAAGTGACCGATTCTGAAGGTTCAGCTTTTGCCCTCCCAATGACGCAAGGCGTTGAGTATTCTCTTAGCATAGATTTGACCAGCACAGCTACCGGTTCAATTGCTTACGATTGTGTTGATGGCAACGATGAAATTCTCAGCACGATGAATGCTGAAGTGATGAACCTCGGAGATAAGGTCACCGTTGAGTGTGACTTTACGGCCGTTGCCCCATCAACCGTCGTTCGTTTGGTCCCCTCGGACCCCACCGTTTCCAACACCTTCACTCGAACTTTTTCCACGGTATTGAGTGGAGAAGACCTTGAGGACATGAATTCCAATTCAGAACTTGGGACATTCACTTTGATTGGTATCGTAGCCTTCATCTTGATTGCTATTCTTGCCATCTCAGTGTTCTTGACTCGGGAGTCTGAAGATGAAGTTGAGCGTGACATTTTCGAGTACTGTCCAGCATGCGACGGCGAACTTGAAGGTGACGAAGACCGATGTCCTCATTGTTCCTTCAACCTCAAAAAGGCAAGAAAACAATTCCACGATTGCAACGAGTGCGGTGAGTCGATACCTGACTTGCTCGATAACTGCGTTTATTGTGGTGCAGAGCAAGATGTATCCTCTTACTTTGAGAAGCGCGAGCGAAAGGAACGGTCGGTCAAAGAAACGGTGGCTTTACCAGAGGAAATTGACGAAGATGCCATCGTGACTGGAACTGAGAACTTTGCACAAGCAGTCAAGGAGTTTGGATTTGATGAAGATCAACTCGAGGATGAATGGGATGAAAACATTGTTTCTGCTGAAGCTGAAGTTGAGGCAGCCTATGACCGTCGAAACGCTGAAGATCTTCTGCGTGAAGACATGACAGAAGAGGAATTGGAGGCCTATCAGAACACGGTCACTACAACCCTCAAGAGCATGAAAGACTTGACGGAAAGTACCAATGACATCGATGCGATTTTGGCTTCGAAGGGTGAACTAATTTCTCACAAAGACGATGGAAAAGACCTCTCTGCAAGCGATGCAGACATTCGAGGACGCCTGTACGAGATTACCGGTGAAGACGGAATTATGCCAGGAGACAAGGTCAATGTTGGAATGCAACTTTCAGATTCAGCATTTGCTGGAAACGAAGTTTCTGAAACGACTTCCGACTTCACCGTTATCGACGACGAAAAGCCACTTTCTAAGATTGATGAATTAACGCCAAAGGCAGACAAGCCAGCACGCCGAAGAGGCGCTCGACGCAAGGCAGCTGAAGAGTCCAAATCTGATGTTGCTGAGTGCGGTGCGTGCGGTGCAGATCTGGCCGTGGAAGCAACAGAATGTGGAACCTGCGGTGCGAAGTTCGAGTGATGTCCGTCGGCTTTCATAGGGTTCGTCATTGCAGGTGCTCGGCAACCGCAAGCGTCATTCGGACAAGGAGTGCTGCATCTCTCAGGTTTCAAACCCTCGTATCATTTCGGCATTGTATTGATATGTAGGGCGCACTTGGGCAAACCGATGAAGAGCCGTTGGAGCATGCCTATTTTGTTGGCCATGACCATCGTTCTTGGTTCATCATCAGGATGTTTGGGACTTCTCCAATCAAGAGAGTTTTTGGAAAACGGGAGAGAGGCTCCGGAATTTAATACTGAAACAACCAGTTACAAAGAAATCAAGGTATTCTATAACCTGTTTGAATGGGAAGGATACACCAACTCAACGTTCATCCCCATTGATGATTCCGTCAATGAAATTTCAATTTACAGGAAGGTGCAAATAACCGGAACTGAAGACATTGGTTGTTTTGAGAGTTTCACCCGCTATGTCCGAGCAGAACTGTATACTCCATCCAATACACTCGCTTGGTCCATCGATGTGTGCGAAGACCTCGGTGCATCGACTGACCCGCTTCTCATGGAAGAGGGCTCTACTACCTTTGAAAGCGGAAATTGGCGATTAGATATTAACGCACGAGGCGGAGGGTTGCAAAACACCGCTCTGCAAGACAATTTCGAAATTAATGTCATCGTCACGCGTACCTGTTTGACCTACCCATTGGAAGACGTTTGTGAATGAGTCATACAAGGGAATCATCGCATGCGTATCGTCGAGAGCAATTTCTGCACTTCCCGGGCCGCTCATGATTTCGTACTGCTCCACCTTCAACCATAAGCCGCTGAATCTCAGATACCGCTTCACGAAGTTCCTTTTTGGCATTCACTGTCCAAGGAATCTGATGCAAGTTTTCGCTGCCGTACCGCAAAACGCCGTACGGTGAGCTTTTGCTCGTGCTTTTTTCCACCAAATGTAGGTATGCAAGCAACTGCATTCGGTGACTGGAATGTGGATTCTTAGGGACTTTACCGGTCTTCTGTTCGACTGGAATAAATTCACCGTCGACAATGACAATCTGATCGGGCCTGCCTCGCAACCCTAATTTTTCATCAATGAGGAGATTTGAGTCAACATCATTGTCGGAGTAGGCGATTTCAGCATCTGCCTCAATGTCAATGTCTTTCTTCATCGTTTGAAGGGCTGTGTCCGAAAGCAAAACTCGCTGAAGTTGCCATGATGCTGCCAGCGTCCAAGTCATTGCAGTGATGAACAGAATAAACGTCGCTTGGTCTCTGTTGTCTGCAGCGGCAAGAGCGATGGCATGAAGCCCTAGGACAATAGAACCGAACAGTAAACTCGCTTCGACTCTTCCTGCTTCAAACCATCCACCGATGAATCCTTTAGGTTCCCAGAATTGTTGCAGGTCATCACGTTCTTCCAGAAACTTCGTTTTCTGTCGAGGCACGGTTTCGTTGATACCAATCCATGAACGCCATGGGACCGAAATGGCAATCAGTCCAGCAATGAGGGTGGTAACGCTCCACAAGGCGAGGTATCGTGCCATGTAGAGTGGAGTGATCACATCGTCGATGTAATTGAACGCCACAGCATCAATCGATAATGCAATGATTACGGAGAACCACCACGTCCAAATGGTGACAGAACGCCGCATTTGCGTTTGAACGGCTTGAAAGTCTTTCATTTGGGTGTGAATTTCAGCGTGTCTTTTGATTCCGGCGACGATGGCTTCACCCTGTCCAGAATTACCTTGTCGGGACAACGACCATGAAAGTGGACAGTATTCGTGGCGTTCTAAATCACTGGCGCTCACCGGCAGAGCGACTCCTTCTGGGTTACGCCAAACTCCATCTTCGGAACGAGTTGCACTCAGTCCCTCGGTTTGCTCGTTACTCGCAGTCATGTTCAAACCCCCTCTCCATGAACACTTTGGCTTTACCACTTGAGTTCTTCCTAGGCAATCCCGTCCAAATCAGACAAAGGTTGGGTACAATTTCATTCCGCGTCTCTACGAACCGCTTTAATATGGAGTCCAAGTCGGACGACTGCTGAGGAATGACCATGTCCGAAGAATCGAACTTACTCTTGCCCTTCGAATCGTATGAAGAGAACGCAGTCAACATTGGTACTCAACAGAAGAGTGCAGACATGGCTCGTTTCATTGAACGCGTTCGTGAAGACGGATTGTATCTGCTTGACGTCAACATGACCGATTCACGAATTCGCTCCATCGCACAATTCCTCAACAAGTACGAGGCAGGACGAATCATGGTCGTCTCTGCTCGTCAATACGGCCAACGCCCTGCTCGTCTCTTCTCTGAAGCAATTGGAGCAAACTCTGCAGTAGGCCGTTTTATCCCCGGTTCCTTGACCAACCCGGTTCTCCGCTCATACGTTGAACCTGATGTCCTTTTCGTGACCGACCCAGCGGCTGACCAACAAGCACTTCGTGAAGCAGTAAACTCTGGTTTGCCAATTGTCGGAATTGTTGATGCAAACAACAACCTTCGAAACGTCGATGTCGCTCTACCAGCGAACAACAAAGGTCGTCGTTCTCTCGCATTCATTTACTGGCTCCTCGCTCGTGAAGTTCTCAAGGCTCGTGGTCAAATGACCGATGAAGACTGGGCTGCTTCTCAAGACTTGGAAGACTGGCAATCCACCTTCTGAGTACTTCTTGACAACACTGCAGCAGCAGTTTCAAGCCTCTATACGTTTGATGCTAAGAACGTCGATATGGCGTCAGCGAATGCTTCCGGTGTTGGAGCACCATGCATTAAGTTTCTAATTTTCTTCGCACCAGGTAGACCTTTGGTGAATGCTACAGCATGCCGTTGCATCCATCGAGGCTGTAAGCCCACGCTTTGATGGGAATAATCGATGTATTTGTCCCAGCACCATTTGCGGGTAGCGAAAGCCCTCCCTACAGGAGAGCGTTCATACCATTCATCACCAAGTTCGTTGATCCACGGCAAATCCTCTTCTTTCATCCATCCAAGTCCTACTTTGATGTCGCCGAATATTGACGGTCGGCCGATGGCACCTCTGCCAATCATCAGTCCTGCAGCATGCGTTGTCTCAAGGCATAATCGAGCGCTCTCAGCATCGACAACGTCACCGTTGGCAATGACCGGTACTTCTACCGCCTCTACGATGCGTTTAATCTCACTCCAATCTGCCTCACCAGAATATCGCTGTCGAAGGGTACGTCCGTGAACGCAAAGGCGTGAAGTCCCGATGTTCTCAAGTTCTTTACAAATCTCCAAGGCGTTGTTTGCTCCTTGACCTGTACCCAGTCGCATCTTTGCAGTGACGGGAATATCCACTCGTTGAATGATTCCATCGACCATCGAAACCAAGTTGTCCGGTTCACCCATCAATGCTGCACCTGCACAAATTTTGGTAACTTTTGGAGCAGGGCAACCAAAATTGAGATCGATAATGTCTGCGCTTGCTGAAAGCATTTCTGCAGCAGTGGCCATGTCTCCCGCATCACCTCCAAAAATTTGAGGGATAAATGGAACTTCTTTCTCATGCGATTCCATTTTCCTCCACGACATGGCTGCTTCCCGAGAAAGTGCGGTACTGTTGGTAAATTCAGTAATCGTGACATCAGCACCACAATCTTTGGCGAGTAATCGGAAGGGGAGGTCCGAAACTCCGGCCATCGGAGCGAGAAACAGAAGGCGGGATTCGCCTTCCCACGTCCCGGGTTTTGCACCGATATGTACGCTCATGTTCTCACCTTTCGACCCCTTTTCTTTGACTGGCCGTTTACTCAGGATGCATTTCCTGTTCGTATAACTGAGCTACTCTCCTCATACGGCGTAGAATCTTATCGATACGAGCGGCGATTTCGCGATGAACCTCGGCGGATGAATATCCACACATTTGGTGGCCCAGAGGAAGTCTTCCTCCAAGTAAATTGAGCAGCAACATTTGTTCTTCTGATGAGTGGCCCTGCATGCTTTTTTCAACATCCTCAATTTTCAATTTTCCAGCCTTCATTTGCGAAAGGAGTGAGGATTGTTGCTTGGTGTTGAGGATACGCTGAAATCCACCTTTCTTGAGCATCCAATCTTCACCTCGACGCTGATGTTGTGCAGTCATTGCAGTCCACAAAGCGACGCTTAGTCGGTCAATGCGGGGCACTCTCTGGACCATTCCAGTGGTTCGAAAACGCTCAAGTATTCTCCCCAGTCGTGGTTTTTGGTCATCGAGTAACTCCTCAGCCTCATCGAGTGAAAGGGGCAAATCTCTGTTGAGTAAAATTTCAAACAATTGTACCGAGATCGACTCGGCATGTGCTTCTTTCCCTGGACGTTCTCCAAGCAGTCCGAAATCGCCCATCCATTGCGAAAGAGGGCTTTCTTGGCTGTCGGAAAACAGCGGTCGGTGATCGACAATACCGATGGTTAGCGGAGGGGTTTCTGATGGAGTCGTCTTTGGTAAAGGCGACGGTTCGTTTCTGTTCCAATGCATATCAAGGAGCGCCATGCGTTGTTTGACGATGGTTTCACATTGGAGAGTAAAGAACTCAACAGCGTTCGTGAGAGAGCCCCCTCGGAGGTAGTAGCGCCGCCATCCTTTGCCTTCGTTTGAGAAACCGATGATACCAGCTTCGACCAAGCGGGTGAGATGGTGGTTTAGGGAGGCGGGGGTAAGTGCTAATTCCTCAGCGAGCATTTTTGCATCCCAACTGATTTCGGGTTGTGCAAACAAGTATTCCTTCAACAGACGATGTACAGGTCCAGCCCTTCCGAAGTCTGCAGTCGCCTCACCACGCTTTCGAACAAGACAGAGCGTCTCGATGAACCATCCAACGAGGTTGTCTAAATCACGTTCACTCGCTGGCAACGAGATTTCCGATAATCGGACGCTAAACATGACACTCAGCCTTCGTTTCTGTCGAAGGTCTTTGAAGGCTGTGGATTATTTGTCTCTCAAGCGACGAAAAATAGAGCGCCTATCTTCGCTCGTCGTGCCAGTCGTAATCAACGCCTTTCGAGCCGTGCCACTCTATTTCCATATCGATATGGGGCATCATTTCGATTCGGTCCTCGCGCAATATACCTCGGCGACGTAGGACTTTGATCGCTGAATGAACGGTCGCTCGTGAACGGCCGATTCTTCGAGCAAGTGCTGCTTGTGAACGAGGTACACCCTCTTTTTTGATGTCTTCAATGATGAGTTTTTGGACCAGAGAAAGGCCAATTGGAAGCGCTGTGGCGGCCCGTTCTTCGGTCACAGCAATCCCACGGAGGATTTCGACCTGACTTGGCGCTCCTGCAAAGTAACAGGTTCTTCCGTTCACTGGTAGGACGGTGACGCTTCTTCCCGTTTGCAGTACATCAAGGTGATGCCGAAGCGTTCCGTTCGCAGCATTGAGGGTTGACTGGAGTTCTCGGTAACACAATCCCGGATGTTGCTCCAGGGTGGATAAAATTCTTTGACGCAAGGGATGTTCATACGTTCGCGATTTACTTGAAACACTGCCCACGGCAAGAGCGCCAACCGCTGTAGCAGCCGCAGCAACACCGCTTGCAATACCCACAACACCTCCGGCAGCACCGACCAATCCAGCAGACAACCATGGTCGTTGTCGTACCCATTGGGCAAGCAGAGGCATAAAGCGAACTCAGCGTTCTCCTTTCTTAATCCATCCCTTTCGTGTTTGGGAACGGGTCACTCGTCTTGAGCGACGACGGTTCCAAGATGAATCTTCAGATGGGCCACAAGCGGCGAAAGCAGACGGCCACACGTTCGACCGTGTTCGGTGAGGCGGTAGGACACTCGTATTGGTGGACCTTCAGTGACTTGTCTGTGAACCAGTCCTTCATCGGCGAGATAGCGCAGTTTATCGGAAAGTGTTCGAGAAGAAATTCCTTCGAGGAGATTCTTCATTTGGTTGAATCGACGTGGTCCAGCAATGTACAAGGCCGAGAGAATTTCAATGGTCCACCGTGATCCAAATACGCTGAGTGCCTCTCCAGCCCTGCACACTTCATTGTGCAAATCATTGGTTGGGTTCAATTCTTTCTGAGATTCAAGAATTCCTCGGATATCACCACCGAGTGATATGGCGTTTTCGATTGAACTCCTGACATCGTTGTAATCATCTCGTGAAACTCGAAGCGGTGGTGTTGACATCTACTCATCCCGTACGAGGCTATTCGTCCGACTACTTAATTCCATTTTAACACTGGATTACGAAATTAAACTGAAGCATGAGCGAACTTTGAGTCTCACCTTTCAAGAAGTCTCGCCGCTACGCTTACGCATGCCCAAACAGGTGTTGCTCGTTCGAGGCGGCGCCTTAGCCAGTAATACTGGCATTGGGGGGGCTCATCACAACCTCGTTACGTCCCTCGTCAGCGGAGAGATTGCAGGGTGGTCCACACAAGAGGTCTGTGAATATCCTCTTCGTCGTCGAATGAATCCTCTCTCGCGCTTGTACAAGCGATGGTTTTCGCATCCGAAAAAAGTTGAGAAAAAGACTCGGGGTGAACATGGACTGAACCTCCTTCACATCACCGATCAAGAACAAGCCCATCTCATTCCAGAGAACTGTTCTGTGCCAACCGTTGTTACCGTACATGATTTATTCCATCTTTTCCCACAACAAATTCGAATTGGGAATGAAACGATTGATGTTGGCGAACAGAATCCCGGATGGTTCCGTCGTAAAGATTTGCAAAAATTACGTGACGGCCTTTCCCGAGCAGACCTGTTGGTGTGTGATTCACAAGCGACTTTGTCCGCTTGCAAAGAACATTTCCCGAAGGTCAAATCAGTGTGCGTGCCACTCGGCTTACGAGTTCCATCCTTCGCTCCAGTCTCACAGGAAAGCGGCGAAGTTCTTTCCCCAGCTCGAAATTTCTCGAAGAAATGCCATCTGCTTATCGTTGGAAGTCACGCACCTCGTAAGCGCCTGGAGTTCTTGTGTCAGGTCTTAGGGGGACTTGAAAATGATGTGAAAGAAAACATACACATCCATCATGTGGGCAACGAACATTGCCCATACGGTGGTCCATCTGCCTCCATTCATGCACGTGCAAACAACGTCCTAAATTGGACATCACACGGCGGTGATGTGTCCAGTGAAGCTTTGATGCAGATGCGATTTGCCAGTGAAGCACTGCTTTTCCCTAGCGCCAGTGAAGGATTTGGATATCCACCCTTAGAAGCAATGGCTTGTGGAACGCCAGTGCTTTGTTCCAATCTTCCATCTCACAATGAACTGATGCCAGATGAGACGTGTCTCCCTGCTGACGACATCGAGGCCTGGAGAGAAGCCATTCTTGCGGTTTTTTCGAATTGGAAAAACAGAACCAAGGCCGATGAAGAGCATACTTGGCCGAAACCCCGCACGGGACTCATCGAATACGCAACACGGTTTGACCAAAGTCGGTTTTGCAATCGCATGGCTGAAGTTTACGATTCCCTGTGAACAATACGCTCAGGTGAGGAAGCACTCAACAGACGAACAGAGGCTTGGGCGTGAGATTTCTTTGCTCGGTATCATCGCTTTCGGATAGCTTCAGAGGGTCGATCCGCTGACCTATTGCTCTGATATTGACAAATCAAAGGGCTCGCAGTGGGTCTTGTTCGACGTTAGGCTATGCAAGGACCACAACGGTCAAAGGGGTCGGAGCGAAGGCAAGGGCATGAGCACCCGCCGCCTCTTCGCCGCAGTGCGGGACCTTGATCCACCAGGAGGTGGAGCAGAACGTTCTTTGGCGGCCTTGCTGAACGGAATTGCGGTGCCTGGGCCAACGCTCGAAACCGCACCAACATTCGTACCTATGTCACCTGCTGCTGATGTTCCAACGCATCCTGCGTGGACGGTCTGCGCGTTTGCAAGCAGCGATCTAGGCGAACAAATCGGTTTGCTTGAGCCGCACGTAGATTTCTCCACCACGGACCTTCCCATCGAAGGTTTCTGGTCGAAGGTGGCCTGGGGCTTGCGGGAACGAAAGGGTGAGATGAGACGCAGAAAGTGGGCCCATGACCGGCACATTGGTCGGCGCAGTTCTCAATTTGCTGCTCGTGTCGGAACATGGTTGGACAAGCAGGAGCACGAAGGTGGCATCGGATTGACTCAACTCGAATGGGCACCAGGTGCTGCAGAAGCGTTCACAGCCCGTGGCATGCCTTACATCATGTTCGTCCGCGACGACACTGTGTTCCGTCTCGAAGAACGGTTTCGACCCGTGATGGAGGGTGCAGCCCTCGTGTGTGCGGCTGGAGAAGGTTTGCTCACCGACATCCGAGCTCGATTTGCCATTCAAAAAGGCCACAGCGTACCTCTGCCAATCGATTTCGGTGGTCGCTTTGGTAGCATGGATGATGTCAACGCCTTACGCTCCGCCGAGCAGGCAAAGCGACCAGATGGAGCACCACCCACCATAGGCATCATGGTCGTTACCCCTGAGAAGGGGTTGCGGATGTATCAACGCCTTCTGCCGAGATTGCTTGAGCTTTGGCCGGAGGCTGAAGTTCACATTGCAGGGGGCAGTGCATACCCGCAGGAACTCGCTCACCACCCGAATGCTCGCGTCGTCGGCCATGTAGATGCAGCGGTCTTCTTCGCCAGCATCGATCTTCACCTCATTCTTTTCGAGAC
>DAXG01000026.1:0-556 GCA_002506275.1 Euryarchaeota archaeon UBA259
GGTATGTGCAAAGGATGGCACGGACTGACAGCTGAAGAATTTGAAGCGAAATTGAAAAAGTTCAAGGAAGAAAACCCTGAGGAATAAGTATGGCCAGAAACTGGAATACAATTCTTCGCTGGGTTCACCTTCTTTTTGGATTATGTTTCTCCGTCTATTTCGGAGCAATCACCTTCACTGACAACATCAACTTCTGGGACAGTCGTCCATGGGTCACTATGGCCATGGGGACTGCTGTCATGGGAATTGTGTTTTGGACTGGTATCATCAAGTGGCAACTCCCTCGGATCAAAAAATGGAACCGAAAGCGGAAGAAAGCCGCCGAAGCAGCGAACGCATAGTTATGCTCAAGGTCGAATTCGAAGCCACGGCAATATGCCGCGCAACCGCTTTCCCCTCTTTTGAATCATTCAGATTCAGAGGTATCGGAATTTTCTGGTCTTCGTAGAACTAACAGCCCTAAGAGCAAGACAGCTGCACCGCCAGTGCCCATTGCAACGTACAGCAACATATCTTCGGGCGTCATTGCTTCATCGTTCTCAGTGTTATCAGGCGA
>DAXG01000026.1:591-21002 GCA_002506275.1 Euryarchaeota archaeon UBA259
CTGTCCATGTCTTTGAACAATCGAATTGTGGCATTAACAACCGTTCCATCAGACCGAAGGTCTTGATACGCGTAATCACCTTCAGTCCAGTTGATATTGAATTCAACGACGTAACTGGTGTTGCATGAAGCATCGATTTTGGTGTTGTTCTCGTCTCTTTCACAATAGGCGTGAAGTTCCCCCGAATCCCAATCCAGGCTACCGTTGTACAGCCCGTCTCCATCGTGGTCGTGGACTAAACGGTGGGTGAGGTTCGATGCGTTATCGGTGTTGTACCAAATAATTGAATCGTTGTGGAATATTTCTGGTGCAGTTTGTGAGAAACCGTCTTCTTTGACAAGTACGGTAAACGCGCTTGCAGTATGCGCATTTGCTTGCAATGGGGTGTATACGACAACCGTCAGAAGCAAAAACACGACCAGAGGGGCAAAGACTCGTCGCATGATTGAATGCCTCGGCCTCAGATAGATAAATCATTCACACGACGGAGGGCTTCAAATATGACCCCTAAGTGGTCGATGCAATGAAATTTAGTCATCTGTTCCGAAACAGCGATGCTGCTGACAGAATCATCACCTTTGCTTTTGTTGCTTTGGTCGTTATTAGTTTGCTTTCCGCAACGGCATACCTTGCTCTTGGAGGCGATGAAAATAATAAAACCGAATCCAATGAAACAGCGTGGGTTGACCCTGTGGTTGAAATTGAGGATGAACAACACAGCCACACCGATTTGCTGGCACACCGTCTGCAGACCGACAACATGGTTTTGATTGACTATCACAACCTCAACTGTGATGGAAACGTCGCACCACCACCAGAACTCGACAACGTTGCGGGACGGCCATGTTCTCCCGAGTTCAAGAACGTTGGACCGACTCCAGGAGACTCTTCTGAAATTTCCATTGAAGGTAATTTCATGGAAGACTGCGTGAAGAACCCAGACGGGACTGGCGGATGTTATGCATACGTCTCCTCGTACAATCAATTCGAAATCTTGGACATCTCGGAACCAAACAACATTGTCCTCCTCTCGACCTACTACGCTGAAATTGGCCGAATGATTGACATCAAGGTGACGCCAGACAACAACTGGGTATTGGTTAATCACGAATTGACCAACAGTGACCTTGACCCGATTCCGACCGATGACGATGCCAACAGCGGTGCAAACCGACTCGATGTCATCTCTGTGGTCAACAAGAACGAACCAATCAAGGTCGCTGAGTGGAACAATCCTCCGGCAGGCTTCCACAATCAAGACATGCATGTCGATTGCGATTGGGAACCAGCAAACCCTCTGTGGTCCATTGAAGAGTGCCACCTGTTCCTCTACGGTGCAGACCCTTACCCGGAAATGGTCGAAGGGGATTCAGGAACATTCTACAAAGGAACTCAGATTTTCTATGTCCCTCTTGGCTTTGAATCTTGGAATCCAACTGCCACTGATGAACAACAAAACGACAGCCGACAAATTATCCGATGGGGCGGATATTCTCCAGAACCAGAAACAACCTGCGGTGGATCAATTTTCAACCACGACAATGTGTTTCACATTCATCCAATCACAGGTCAAAAACTTCTTTACATTTCGTACTGGGATGCTGGACTAAGAATCGTTGATGTTACCAACCCTCCAGAAGTCCCAGACCCAGAAGGCATCACATGGCCACAAGACAATGAAGTCGGCCGATGGCTTGGTTGCCCGAGCGCTGACGATGGATGGTACGGCCCTGATGGCGGCGGACACGCGAACATGTCTTCCGAAGAATGGGGTGGCAGCAGCGGCGCGCTCAACGGCAACGGTTGGATACACTATGCAGTTCCTTACGACCATCTGCTTTGCAACGGAGCCAAAGACACCGACCCAATGGAAACATGGGATGCTGAATGCGGCACTGGACCAAATGATGCCGAATTTGGCATCAACTGGCGCCACTTGACCATGATTGCTCCAGAGTACGGGACCAACACAAACCACACAGGTTACATTTGGACCATTGACACTACAGACCCTGCTAAACCGTTCTTGGTGAGTAAGTGGAAGCTCCCTGGTTCAAGCATCCTGCCCGACGGCACTGAACATCCTCACCATTACATCCCAGGCGGTTACATCTACAGCCCTCACAACGGTGACACCGGAACCAACGGTAACGTCTACTGGACGCATTACCATGCTGGCAACTGGGTGACAGACCACAGTGATATTTGGCAAGACCTCGAGTGGGTTGACGGAACACCGGCTCCAGAAATTGGCTTCCCTGCTATCGCAAAGATGTCGGAAACCAAAACAATGGGCTACTTCCTACCCTCGGGTCCAACTTGGATGGATGACCCCAAGGAAACCCTTGGCTACGACATGGCTGATTGTTGGGCTTCCTGTATGATACCGTTTGATTGGGGATTACAATATGACCCACGTGGGTATTTGTTTATCTCTGAAATGGTCTCAGGCGTCTACGTGGTTCAAATGGATGAAGACAAGAATCCAAACTTTGTCTATCCTCCGTTGTATCCATCGACCGAAGATTGAGTCATAATTTCACTCGGCATTTGCCGGATTTGAAAAGTATGGAATGAACATACTCCCTAAGATGGCTGTAGTGTAATGCAACACCGTAGTCAAGACGTATGCATCACCGGTTGGAAGGTCTCGGTTGGCAATTGGAAGCGTCATAAGCGTCGCCATCGAGAGAGCAAGAAGTGTGAACATAATGCGGGATTTATCGCTCCATCGTTCCTCAATTTTGGTCCAAACCAATGTACCTATCCACCCCGGAACAATTCCTCCGCCGATGACGGTGCCCATTGCAAATATGGGAAGCGGAATCTCACCACCAATCCGACTAACGGGGGTGGTGTCGTATCCAATAACCACCATGGCTCCCAAAATAAAGAGGTTGAGACCGCCCATGACACATGATGCTTTCAACCCAGCACGAGCGTGTTTCTTCCAGTTCATGCACGATGCAAAACAGTACCGATGATAAAAAAGGTAGTTACAGTCAAAGCATCAATCAAAGTTTACCGCTGTACACGAGAAACCCAATTCCCAAAGCGATGACGGTTGTAAACAGCAGCGATGCCCCAATGATTCCACCTACAAAACCAAACACGGTCTTGAGAATGGTGATAACTTTTTCACCCAATGCCACGTCAAGATTTGGCAGATGAATATTTGTCGATTGATCGACATGTGTATTTTGGGTTGTATTGTGTACATCTCCAACATGCACATCGCCAGCAACTGCAGAATCTTGGATCACTGGTGTTGATTCAGACATAGTTCGGCCTTGCGTTCAACAGTTATAGATTCGAGTTTGTTTGAAACGGGGATTTCAATGGGATGCCGAGAGTTTCATGCCATTGAACGAGGGGCTGCACCGTTCACTTCTGGCGAAACGCCAGCTTCGTATCGAGCGAAATTTTTGTTAAACATTGCAGCGAGTTTGTCCGCAGTAGCATCGTATTGAGCAGCATCGGTCCAAGTGTTACGAGGTTGTAGAACGTCCTCAGGAACATTCGGACACTCAACAGGAACTTCGAAACCAAACCGTGGGTCGACCACGAATTCCACATTGTCTAAATCTCCGTCCATTGCTGCATTCAGCATTGCACGTGTGTATCGAATCTTCATTCGGTTTCCAACACCGTACGCTCCACCGGACCAGCCGGTGTTGATGAGCCATGCCTTTGCGCCGTGTTCAGCCATCTTGCCGGAAAGCAGATCTGCATACACACCTGGGTGCATAGGCATGAACGGTTCGCCAAAGCAAGCCGAGAACGTGGCTTGAGGTTCTTTGACACCGATTTCAGTTCCTGCGACTTTAGCAGTGTATCCGGATATGAAGTGGTAGGCTGCTTGAGCAGGCGTAAGTCGAGAGATTGGCGGGAGGACGCCGAAAGCGTCACAGGTCAAGAAAATGACATTTTGCGGGTGCCCACCTTTCGAATCAAGGGTTCTGTTTTCGATGAATTCAATTGGGTAAGAGCCGCGGGTGTTCTGCGTCTTACTGACATCAGCGAAGTCAGGCACTCCGCTTTCATCCATGACGATGTTTTCAAGGACGGTTCCGAATTTTCGAGTTGTTCCAAAAATCTCTGGTTCATCTTCTTCGGATAAGTCGATGAGTTTAGCGTAGCATCCGCCTTCGAAGTTGAAGACGCCGTTTGCGCCCCAGCCGTGCTCATCATCACCGATGAGGGCTCGATTTGGATCGGCTGAAAGCGTGGTCTTTCCGGTTCCAGAAAGCCCGAAAAAGATAGCCGTATTCTCGCCGGTGGTGTTTGCTGAGCAATGCATTGGAAGAATGCCTTTCTTCGGAAGGATGAGGTTCATGACGGAGAAAATCGATTTTTTGATTTCTCCAGCATAGCGAGTTCCGCCAATGATGACTTCTTTCGCTTGATAGTTGACAATCACAAAGCAATGGGAGTTGAGCCCATCTCGTTCAGCATCTGCTTCGAAGTGTGGTGCGTGCATTACGGTGAATTCCGGAGAATGGGATGCAAGGCGTTCTGCGTCTGGACGAATGAACATGTTTCGCGCAAATGCATTGTGCCAAGCGTTTTGGTTGATGACACGGATGGGTAGGGCTTCACTGAAGTCAGCGCCGCAATACAAGTCTTGGACAAACAGTGTGTCTTGTGCAGAAAGGTATTCGACAACTTTTGCACGCATTTTTGTAAAGGTTTCGAGGTCCGTCGAAACATTGACGTCACCCCAATTGATGTCCTCTGATGTCGTTTCCTCGTCAACGATGTACTTGTCGTTTGGTGAACGCCCAGTTCGCTCTCCAGTCTCGGTGACAAGAGCTTTATGGGCACTGAACATCCCTTCTTTTCGAGCCACGGCTAACTCGATGAGTGTTGCAGCATCTTGATTCCAGTAGACCTCTCCAGAGGGGGAAATTCCGTGCGCGTTTAGGTCTCCGGTCGGAGTCCCATGGGTGGCCGCCATGCCACCTCCTTCCGCGGGACCTCTTTGTCCCTTTTGGCTGTCCAATTTCTCTTGAGGAGGGTTTGTGAAGTAAAAAACGAGGTATTGCGCCTCAACTCTGATTTCTACGGTGTTTTTACAACACCCCCACAAATCCTCGCCCGAAATTACAATCGGCGAAAGCATTGAAGAGGACTTCTTAGAAGAGCCAATCATGACTGATGACACGAAGGGGCGCCGCTCAACGCCGGCTCCTTCGTCACCGCGCGACGAGGTGGCTCGAAAACGAGACTTCCGACGCGCCCAAGGCATTGACATCAAATCGTTCATGGTCGATGCGGAGCCGGACGAACCTCCGCAACCAGAAAAAGCGGAACCTGTCATCGAAGATATCGCCGTTGGCGAGATTTCACCGCTCTTCACCTCCGGTGACGAAGAGTCGACTGTGGCCGGAGCAGTTCAACGGGATGGCACCGTAGAAAAAGCACCGGAAATGGACAGTGTATCGGACATAGCTGTGCACGGTGAGAAACGCTTGAGTCTCGGACTTTTGGTGGCGATGGTCTTCATTTGGTCCGCAATTGGGGCGATGGTTGGAACCGTCTTACCCGAACTTCTCAGCGGTGCTGGCCTACTTTTCATGGGCGTCTTAGGATTGTACCTTGGAGAACGATGGATTCCGAATCCAAACATGAGACTTCTGGGCGTAACTTGGGTTATTATATCGATGAAATTATTCTATGGACTCGCTCTTGATGCATGGCACTGGGGCTGGTTTGACGCGTCTCCTCTAGGAGCAAGTGAAACGCTTGGCATCAGTCTTATCGGCGTCGTATCGATGAACGTGTATATCGCTCAGCGTCACAACGAGGATGCTATTGCTGCACAAGCAACGCTCATACTTCTGCTGGTAGGTAGCGCTGCAGGCGCACTTTATGGCGAGATTGGAATCGCCAGCATGATTGCTTTGGGAACGCTTTTGATGCACGGTTTGGCCGTGTACCGGGAGTCTGGAAATCTTGCAAGCCTTGGAATTGCATCTTCGTATCTTTGGGTTGGTGTCCATGCGCTTTCTAACAATTGGGAATTGTTCGGACTTGAATTGGTTTCTTTTGATGACGAATTATTGCTCTTTTTGCTCATGGCTTTTGTGACGGCCACAAACGCAACGATAGCAGCGCGATTTGTTCGGGCTGAGAATTGGTTCTCAAAGGCGTTCGAAGGCATGGGTCTGGGCAACCCTTCACTGTGGGCAGTCTCTGTTGGCCTGGGCATGATTGGTGCGCTGTTAGCCATTGCCGCCTATCGCTTGGAGACCGGTTACGCGCTGGCACAACTGGCGTTGCTGATTGGGGCCTTTTCCGGTTCGTACCTTGTCGTTCGCGGCGTTCGATTCCAAGACATTGCGCCCTTTTTGGTCGTGCCTACGCCGTTTCTTTTGGTTGGGCTTGCCATTTACAGTTCTGGAATACTTCCAGCATCTCTTCCACTTGGGTTGGATGAATACAGCGTGTATGCTGCGCTCACTTCGTTGTTCACCGCACTGGCTTTACTTCGAAACCAAACGGCTGTATCGGACCACGTTATTTGGTTGGGTGGCGTAGCCATCGTAGGATTACTTACACTTCTTATTCCCGCTGGCGAGTTGGACAACGGCGCCAGGATTCTTTTGACAACCCAGGCTATTATTTGGCTTGGATTATCTGGCCTTGCCGTTCTCCGCTCTTCACCTTCTATTGCTGGAACTGCAGTCATCGGGCCATGGATATGGCTTCTGTTCTTTGCCACGGATGTTGATTCACGCCTCATTTCGGTCGACCTCCTACCAATTGTTATTGATGAGTATGATCTTTTCATCTGGATGGGCCTTCTTGTTGTTCAACAAATTTGGGTCAACATCCGCCACGGGGAAGTTGGATTGAACCTTGCATCGCGTCTTGTTGGCTTTTCAGAAATAGGAGCGCGACTGCGTGATTCGGGCTTCGCGAAGCTTTGGAATCTAAGTTTCCTCCTCACACTGATCGTTACTTGGGCAGTTACCCGCCCGGGTGCTTTGCCGATATACGGGCTTCTTGGCGTACTGGGGGGCCTTCTCATTGGCCATTCACTGATGGTGTACCTCGATAGGCATAGGGGTAAACCTCAGTCGTTGATGGGAGTTTGGGGTGTTTTTGCAGTATTGTTTTCGTGGAATTTCGGGCAATCAGCGGTATGGGCTCTTTCCTTGGTAGCCTCGTGTGCCGTGATGCTCAAGGCATCCGAACAAAGCCGTGAACGCGGAGCCTCTGAGTTTGAACTCGAAAAAATGGAAGCTTTGCCCGGAAAACTCCTCACCATGATGATGGGTTTCCTCACCGTGTTTTTCATCATGATTGCGTTGAATCCGTTGACCACAATACCGTTGACTGGTTCTGAGTACATGTTCGACCAGGAAACAAACCTGTTGGTCTTGATGATTGTTGGCTTGGTGTCTTTGGCGCTGTACTTGGTTCGAGCCGCTACTTTAGAGAAACTGTTGCCGCCGGCCGTAACGGCAGTTGGCCTCATCCTTTCGATGGCCCTTGCCGGCAGGTCAATTGCCGTTGAATCCGTTGTTTTGGTCGCACTTGTTGCCTTTGTAATGTCTGGAGCATATTTGGCAATTCAAGGCGAGTTCCGTTCAGGTATACGGGCGCTGACCAAGAAAGAAAACAGGGTCCAACGGCTAAAAGAGAAGCAAGACAGGATTCAAGCCTTCCTTGACTCCACTGGAATGGAGGGTACTGAAGTTGTTCAACTTGGCAACCAATTTGCAGACGGCGAAACGCCTGAAACGCCTCAAAGCAATTTACGCCTTATCGATTCTGAATTACTGAACTTGGCTGAAAAGCAAAGAAAACGCCAAAAACGGGCCGGCTCAACCGGGGAAATGGACCTCTATGTAGGCGACATACACCACCAGCCCACGATTGTTCTGCTCTTTTTGGGAACGACAATCCTCGCAACCACTTACCTTTCATTCACCACCGGTGCCACTCTTCTTGCCCTTATGTTCAGCGTCCTGATTTCTGTTCTCTTTGTCGGCCTTTCCCGCCTTCGTGCCAATCAAATTGGTTTACGTTTGCCCGATATACTCGGTATCGAGGCGCCAATAGCCCTTGCTATGCTGGGCTTGGTCATGGTTCACATCGCAGGCCGAGCGTCCAATTCAGTTGTGGAACTTGAAGACTCCACCCATCTAGCAGTCTTCTTCGGAGGATTGGTATCGTTAGCAGGGCTTGGTCTTCTGGGACGAAACGACCTCGGTTATCGAATTCCGAATGCGCTGGAAGGCGTCGTTTACCTTGCAGCACTTGACCGGGCAATGTGTGTTGTTGTTGGAGGTGAGGTCCCGATTCCGTTCAATCTGGACCCGTTTATTTCCGATTATTCGATCGCAACTTGGACTGTACCGTTTTTGTTGATTGAAGTACTTTTGATTGGTGCTGTGTTTGCCTTTAACTGGGTTGAAGGTAAGCGTATTCAACACAGTATGGACGATCATCGAGGGGCAGCAGGGCGCTCCGCTTGGATTCTCTTTATCGCTGTGATTTCTTTTGGTCCAGCAGCTTTTGCTGCACTTATCGTGGGTGCTCGACGCGGTGTTTGGTGGTCACAGCCAGCAGTCGTGCTCACTGCTTGGCTGCTCACGCCATTGGCTTATCTTGCCACCAGCGCTTGGCTTTCCGACTTTGCCGCTTTGCCTCAACTCTCTCTGGTCACCACAGCACAGGGCATTCTCACCATCGCCTTTGTAGCATGGACGGTGGAAAAGCGGCAAGGACTGTGGCTGCCAGCGGGGTTGTGGGCCATGCATATCCTGTTGATTGGTTCGGGCTTTGGATATGGAAACTTACTCATCACCGTTCTCCTCATCTTGGCTTCTTCAACCACTTCTTGGGTGTCTGGAATCCTCACCTTGCGGAAATCTTGGCGTATCGTCGGGGCACTTGATTTGGTACTTGCGTGGATTGTAGCTTCAGTTGTCATCATTCAAGGTGCTGCAGTGGAGGTCTTACTGGCTATACTGGTCGCATCCGCCGTTCTCCTCGGACTTGTGACGTTCTTAACACAGACTTACGAAGGCGAAATGGCAAAGGAGTGATGGTTCGGGGTTGTGAACCGCCGGCGAAACCAGTAAATACCCGCCGCCAAAGTAGGCACTATGAGCCAACTGTTTCAAATGGACAACTACGTCATCCGAACAAAACTTCTTCGAATCTTTGGCGGAGCATTTTATTTCGAAGATTTAGAAGGAAATGTTGTCGCATACTCGAAACAAAAGCGATTCAAATTAAAAGAAGACATCGTCTTGTATACCGACGAGAGTTGCACCGTCCCATTGGTACAAATTAAGGCCCGATCGGTGTTTGATCTTGCTACAACCTACGATATCTTCAGCCCACAAGACGGAACAAATCTCGGCTCTGCAAAACGCCAAGCACTGAAGTCCATCCTCAAAGATTCGTGGACCATTAACGATCCTGCTGGAAACCCATACGCCACATTTGTCGAAGACAGCATCGCCATTCTGCGCCGGTTCATTCCTTATATTCCGGCTAAATACCATTTTGAAGTGCCAGGTCAACCCGAGATTCTCATGCAACAGAGGTTCAACCCACTGATCAAAAGAACGCAGATATCAATCCCTCCAGGTCATCCATTGGACCGCAGAGTTATCGCTGCTATCGCTTTGTTAAGTTCTGCAATTGAAGGCCGCCAAGGCTGATTACTGCATTGCATCGGCAAGATACTGCGTTAGCATTGGAATGACTTCCGACACACCTTCGGGTTTCATACCCGCCTCAAGCCGTAAAGAAACGCTAATTTTGGCTTGTGTCCCGCTGTTACGAACGCCAAGCGACAGTAATTCTCCGTCGATTCGCGCTTCGATAAGCATGAGGTTCGCTTCCCCTTCGAGCCTTTTTCTCTTCCATTGCGTGACTTGACCGCACGATTCAAAGTGAGTTTTCACACGATGTTCGACATCATTTGAAAGTTGATTCATGCCATCCCATAGCGAGCGGTCAACGTTTTTTACCGACTCTCGCTGTTTCCAACCACGCTTCATGAGCAATTCTTGATCGGCTACACTGCGCGCCAAGAGGTACGACAACAGGGTGCCAGCGCCATCACCAACCAGGCTCCAAGCACCGTCGGAATGTGGATGAGGGGACGGCAAAACGGCGTGACCTGAATCTTCGACTCCAATGATTGCAGGCATGTGATTTGACCCAAGAAGGTGTTCACGCAGCGCATGGGAAAGCCATCTGTCACCAACTGCGGTCTCCACCGTTTTCGTTGTGGGCGATAGGCGTTTCATCGAGGAAAGAAGCGCTAAATCAGATTCAATACTTGCCGCCACAATCCACGTTGAGGTTTGACGATGACCGGCCACTGCAACGGTATCGGCCATAGCATCTCCGTCGATTATTTTGTACCCATCTTCAGTCGCCTCAACGATTAAACAACGGTCTCCATCTCCATCGAGCGCAGCACCCACAATTGTTCCTGGTGCAGCAGGTTTGAGCTGTTGCAGCAAAAGATGGTCCGACTGGGCTGCTTGTTCAAAGGTCCATGTTGCAGTTGGTGAGAACTCTCCGGCTCCACAGTGGCGGTTTAACTCTGTAGCGGCGCGGCTGATTTCTTTCGATTCGATTCCGTTTTTCGTGAGCCATTCAGCTAACCACGTACTTCCGGCCCCCTTTGAGCAATCGAGCAGCAACGGTTGACGAATAAAGGGGTAAGTGCCCTCTTCAACTCCAAACATCTTCTTGAGCAAGGTAAATCGAGTTGAAAGCCATTCAGGATGGTGTTTAACGGCCCATTTTTCCGTAGTTTTCTTATTTGGTTGAGAGAGTTCTAACATGTCTATTTGATCGATTTCTCGTTCTTCTTCACTGAGGGCATAAGCGATTGATGATATCTCATCTTCGAGTGCTGGAGAGGTTTTGAAACCGTCTGAATCAAAGACCTTGATTCCAGAATCCGTAGCGGGGTTATGGCTCGCAGTCATCATGCAACCCATACGGGCTTGGTGCCATAAAACAGCATAATGCAATGCTGGAGTTGCACATACGCCGATGTGCGTCACCGTACATCCTGCCAATCGCAATCCCAGCGTGATGCCCTCGACCAGTTCTTTGTTCCCGGGACGTTGGTCCCATCCAATGACCACATGTTCTCCTTCCCCTGGGAGTGTGTCAATGAGATGGCCCAATGCTTCGCCAACAAGTCGCATGAGCGTTGGACATACGCTTCTCTTTTCGTGCAGTGCGGCCAATGCTGCTTTTTCGTTTGGAGCGGCAGGGGTAATTTTCCCGCGAATACCGTCGGTGCCGAACAAACGCTGAACCATCGTCTCACCTGTGTTGAGAGTCGGCTGGAAAGACTCCAGTAACCGTGGTATTCGGATGAACTTGTGAATCGCAACCGAGTACAACCCCCGGATTCGTGACGCTGTTGCATCCAAGTTGACATCGTTCACCGAGCACCGCTCCGAATTTTCTCAATCCGCTTCCAATGCGTTGTCCGTCAATACGAAGATGTACTTCTCCACCATCGTTTCGTAGGTTACTGATTTTTGTCCCTGCTCCAAGGTTCACTCCTGAGCCAAGTATTGAATCTCCAACATAATTGAAATGCGGAGCTTTAGCACCGGGAAGCAGAACAGAATGTTTGGTCTCTGAAGCATGGCCAACCACTGCATTGGCGCAAACCCAAGAAAATTGTCGAACGTACGCCGCGTGCCGTATTTCTGCATTTGGTCCAATGTAACACGGACCAATAAAGTGTGAACCCGGCTCAATTCGTGCGTTTTGTTCCACGATGACTGGACCAGCGGATTCATCGGTCGTTGCTCCTGAGAGTGTTGGGTCTTGAGGAGAAGAGTCGTATGTACTGACAAGTTCAGTTAATTGCGCCTTCAACCCGTTTGGATGGTCGGGCTGCAAGAAGGAGAAGACGGGTTCTGATGTTGGAAGAATTGGGAAGGCGCCTTCAGGGGGAGAATCATGAAACATCGACGGAAAGAGTTCCAGTGCTGAGGTGAGAGCATCCGGCCATTTCATGGTTGATGCAGACACCACTCTTGCATGAACTTAGCGTTGATATTAAGCAGCAAGATGGTAAAGTCGCTTGCCAGTGGAATTATCGAGCGTAAATCCAATCATTTCAGAAAGATACCTTGGGATGAAGAAACCAACCTTACGCGTCGTAAGGCCATGGTTTCTCATCTTCCGCTCGTTTGAAAGATGATCAACGATGTCTGCAGCTGAACACTGCGGTTGCGACGAGACATATTCAATAATCTCATTTTTCAATCGGTTTAATCGAGCTTGTTTTTGTACGCCGTTTCCTTTCATGATTCTCATGTATTCTTTGTCTTCCACGATATAACAATACGGCGTGGGTGTGCCGTGGGACCCCATTCCCAGCAGCTGTTGTTCAACAGATATCGAGAATATCTTTCCACTTTTTGGAAGAGCCTCGGCGGAACATATTGTCATGAAAATCACGTTGGCTGATATGAGCGCAACGAGCGAAACGCCCCCGATTATCGTAGCACCCATAGTTCGTGTGAATGGCTACCATGACGGTTTTCAAATCAATTTGGGCACCCGTTGTTTCAGGTGAAGAGGCACTCACAATTTCCTTGTGGCCGTCCCACTGAATGTCATCTGGGGTTGGAGGGTCGAGCGGTTCAGTTTCGAAATACAGTTCACCTTCTGCCGGCCGAACAGGTTTCCATGTCCCTTTTCGGCCTTGGTCAAGCCAAGCCACCATGTGCTTCATTTGTTCAACTGTAGCCATACCGATGTGGGTTTTTTCCCACCATCCTTCGGTTCGTGCAAGCGTGATGTGGTGAACACCCGGTACGACTTCCCTGTTGTCGAGGGCATCAGCATAAGTGCGGCAGAGGCCGGTCATTCGAACGGTGAAGATTGGCATTGGACCGACACCGATGTCTTGTAAGCGATATGGATTGGCAAGTTCACCAAGCAGTAAAAACGGTCGCCGTTGAGACATTGGTGCCCCTTCCTGGTTTGAGAGGAGATCATCGACCGTTCCTTTTTCGGATGTGAACGCAGAACAATATTCCTGTAGAGTTTGTCCAGAAAGCATGCCTTGAGGCGCCTCATCCGGGAACATCAGAGGAAGCAATTCACTGGAATTGAAGAAGAGCGCCTCCTTTGGTAAAGCAACAGGGGAATTGGACGGCGTGTAGGTCCAGAGCCGCGGCGAAGTGTTCTCCATGTCCAGGCCTCCATGCTCTTCTTCATCAATTCAGCGATGAAGCACCGAAGACGGTTTCTTGGAGACATTGCGGGCAGATGACTTTGATTGGGCGAACATCGGGTATTCCGAGTGCAGCGCCACATCCGGGGCAAGCGATGGCTTGAGCAATAGAAGCGCGTCTTTGTGCTGCTTCTTGCGACGGGTCGTATTCAAACCGAAGTTTCGATTTATCCAAGACAGCAACCGGTGGAGGAAGTGGCGCTGCTTCTTTGACTCCGGGTACAAACGGTGCCGTAGGGTTATACGGTTGATTTTGGGCGGGCTGAGGCGCATTTCCGACACCGTTCGGTTGTATGGCTGCTAACAATTCCGCTTCACTGATTCCGTATTGCCCCATGATTCGGTCCATTTCCAACATTTGTTCGTAGCCTGAGAGGGCGCGTAATGCGGAAAGAACTTGTTCTGGGACGCCTGCCATGTTCACCACATGAACACCTGCGTTTTGATTGTTCACTTATATTGAGTCGACGGGTTTCGCCGGATGCCGGAAAGTAAAGACTTGGATGTGGAAACCAACATGTGGTCGAAAGCCTTGAAAGAGAAGCGCGTGCGCCGGCGCAATAAGGGAGTCGTTAAGATGCCACAATCCAAGCCGCGAAAGTTTACCCGTGCCACCCTATCTCGAATGACTCCGAGTGAGCGTTCAGCTACAGCCCGTTCGATTACGTGCGGCGAAACAATGACCCAACCGCATTGGATTTGGGACGATAGTTCGATGGTTGAAGTCATTGACAGCCTCACTGAAAACAATTGGGACCATATCTTTGTCATCAATTCAGAAGGTGCGCCTCAAGGGCGAATTCATGCGGTCGATGTTTTGAAAATCATTGCTCGGAAAACAGTCAACAGAGACATTGCTTGGATGCATGGGATTCCCGCACAGCAGTTGGTCAACCAACCGCCTATTACCGTCAATGAAGCAACACCGCTCCTCAAGGCGGGGGCGCTCATGCTTGCCCATGACTTGAATCAAATTGGTGTGGTCGATGCGAAGGGCGCACTCATTGGTGTTGTAGGCCACATTACAATGGCCCGTAAAATGCCGAAATTCATTCTGTGAATCAAATTCCCCAATAGCGCTCAGTTTGCGCTTGACGGGTTCTTAAGGACCGAACAATGGTCATTGCCATCCACAGCACGACAATCCAAATCATTGGGTATTGTAAATCGTCAATGATGACCGGGACGCTGAATTCGTAGGATTCTCCAAGCAAAACCCGGATGGCGATGTCCAGCGCCGTATCGACAAACGAGTAGACGACCATACCAAAGATACCGAGTACCAAAAGCCGACCAGAAAAAGAACCGCGCTTCAACCGCAACAACATAAACCCAGCCGTGGAAGTCAAGAAAGCGATAACAATCCATGCAAGCGCAGAATGCACAACCTCGAGCCAAACGACGGACGAACTTGCTGAGAGGACTTGAGCGCTGTATTCTCGATATCCTTCTGCTACAGCGAAAATAGCACTGAACAATGTTGCCGTCCACAGGAGTGAAGAGAACATGGCAGCATCGGCGTTATCACGCATCTCTTGAATCACTTTGTTGACGGTGGTTTCAATTCCAGCACCCTTACTCAACAAGTACAAGCCCGTTACAAGCGGCAATCCCCCAATGACGATGCCTCCGATTTCGTTAGGTAGCATAATTCCAAGTCCAAATAAAGCCATGACAAGCCCAACTGGAATCATAATTTTTGCACGCCACTTTGGATCTTCTAATGCTTTTACAATGTAGTAATACGTTCCTTCAATACCCTTTGATTGTTTGACAATGATTTTCTCGACATGGTCGATACGAACTTGAGACTGAATGATTGGAAGCACCGATTCGTCCTCGGCTCCGTCCGTCACCAGAATGGCTTTGTCGGGTTGGAATGCTGCAACGACTTCTTCCAGTTGGGCAGCAACTGCTCGGTCGGAGCGAATTCCGACTTTTTCGTCACCCGTGAGGATAGCAATTTCGACTTCTTCCTCTTCTGCATTGTTCTCTGCAAGGTTGTCGTGCTGCGACAAGGCTCCAAGAATTGCGTTTGTATCGCTTTCCTCTGGGTCTGCGATTCCAAGTTTTAGAGCCGCAGCCATCACTTGGCGGCGGCCAACAACCGGTCCGCGAATTCCGGTTTTAACGCCGAGGTCATTATCTCGGTCGACGGTTAAAACAAGTGTTCGAGTCATTGGCATTCACCGGTGTATGGTGGATGCTAACCACTCACCTGTTTCAAAGTCTTCGCGCGAATGCCCGTTAATCCGATGAATCTTCGGCATTTTCTTTCGGCTCATTTTGACTCGATACAAGTGCGATGGCTTGAGCCTCTGCTTGCTTGTTTTTGGCTTTCCACCGTTGGGTTGCTCGAATATATTTCAGCGGATGGTCAAGCCAAGGCTGGTCGCATAATCGGTCGTCTCCTGGGAGTACTGGGCAATTGTGGTTCACCTTCAATTTCCCACAACCTGAAGGCGTGTATGCGTGTTGATAGACGTGGTCAACTTGGTACGATGTGGTACTTTCACTAAAATCAGGAGCACCTCTAAAAAATGCTACACACGATTCTTTGGGAAGCGCGAGCGTCGCAGCCATCGATGCTAAGAAGAGTCGCCCGAAGTGGTTCAAGTTGACTCCGTTTGCCAACTCGGCAACAGCCTTTCTCATGCATGGAGGCCAATCGTTTTCATCAGCGCCTACCAAAGCAATGGCCTCAGTTGCCTTGTTGGCCATCAAATTGCGAACCATGCCAACCGGTTCTGCCAATCGCACTGCCAAATCCATGGTGATTTCGCCCATTTTTTCCAGCGCTTCCTGCTCTACGCCGTTCTTAATTCGCTCACGCAACAACCGAGATAGTTTCGCCGACGAGCCGTATTGCGGTTCTTCGAAGAGAGTCACCCAACCATCACGAACGTCGCAGTTCGGAAGCCGCCAGCGTGAACCGGTAATTTTGGGACAGATTTCGATAAAATCACTCAATCCAATCTTCCACAGCGGCCCGGATGAAGAACGGCGCTGTTGTTGAAGGGCTCCGCCATAATTTTGAGTTGGATCAGCGCTTGCCGCTAAGTTTTGGCCTTCAGCACGCTGAATATTGGCAATATAGGTCCGTGCGATAACATCGAGGTTTTTGTGATCTCTGATGAGAACTTGTTCCGCCCGTGCAGCCTCAGCCTGCGCCCATCGGGCGATCAAACGCTCGTCTTCAGAAGCACAAACGACCAAGCGGGCGTAGTAGAATGAAAAGGCCTCGATAATCCGTCCTTCTTCGGTAAATAAATCCCCACCTACGACTTCAACACCTTCCTTTGATTGAATGGAATCGATGAGGCGAATACGAGCGCGGGACCGAGCTTTTTCCATCCAAGCACCGTCCAACAATTCATCCAAATCGATGCCGTGTTGAACGGCCATACCTCGAATCCAATCGCCTGCTTGAGGCAGAAATGGGTATCGAGCAAACGTCACCTCGTCCACAAGCGCAGGGAGCGTTCTTGGGACGGGCATGACCATCCCAAGCGCTTCAACTGCATAAGAACTTCAACAAACTGAACGGATGTTTCATGTGGGCGAAGCCATTGCACAGAACATGCACATGGCGCCCATACCGAGTGTATTTTCAGTTCAGTCTGAAGTACGGGAAGCATTTGGTTGGTCGGAGCATGACGATACCGACAGTGCCGAATTGTTGTTACGAACCTTGGAGGGACATGCTCTTTGGTCTCCTGAAAAAAGGGAAGCAACGCTGGAACACCTTCAGCAAAGACTTGTCAATGCTGAGCGGGTCGTGCTTTTGGGCGCAGCCGTTGAGCCTTCGGAATTGCATAGATTCAATGACACTCGGGCTGTTTTTGTCGCTGCAGATGGAGCAGTAGGGGCGCTTCAATCCTACGAACACCTCGCTTGTGTTGTATCTGATTTTGATGGTGCAGAACATCTCGATAAGGCGGCAGAAGCAGGTCAAACCATCATCGCGCATGCCCACGGTGACAACTCTTCTCAATGGAAACGAATACTTACGAAATGGCAGGAACATTCACAACCTCCTTCACTTGTTCTTTCCCACCAAGTCACCAAAGAACTCTCTGGGATGTACAATTTCGGAGGATTCACTGATGGAGACCGTGCGTTGTGCTTTGTGTTGTCGATGGGAGTTGCGCCTGAAAAGGTCGAATTGGTAGGCTTCTCAACAATGAAAATAGGCGCCTGGTCGGCGACAACGACCCCTTCACTCAAGATGCAGAAACTTGAATGGATGAAACGTATTGTGTCCGAATTAGGATTTGGAGATTCAATACGCAGTTGAAAACATACTGCTAAAACCTATCAGTGGGAAGTGCAGACATGGACAGGGGGCGTCTAAACATGATTTTGTGGCCCGTTGCCCTGCTTCTTGTGAATTCTCTTTGGAGCGGTATTTCAGACAATGCCGCACCGTATGAAATCAACGACTATGACCACGCCATCGAAGAGAGAACCGTTTCTCTTGGCGGAGTGTTCGGGCAGGAGAGGTCTATGCCATCTACGTTCGAGTTCGAATTCGAAGCACTCACTTCAGACGGAGGCTCCATTGGATGGGAAATCATCGATAAGCAAGGACAAATTGTTGCGCAGTGGTCTGGGGAACTCGGTGATGAGACGCCGAATTGGAACGGCGAGCTCATGCCGGGAACCTACGTAGTAAAGACGAATACCGACCCAGGCATCATCACCGAACAGACGCTTTACATTCAACCGTTTGCATCCTATTCTATCGAAGGACACGTACTCCTCTCTTCGATGCTGATCTTGTTTGCTTTCGGAGAAACCATCGTTCGAAAGAAAGGTGGAGAGTACTTTGCCAAGAAAAAAGAGAATGCCCCCAAATCGCCCGTTCAAGCCCCTTTCTCCAAAACAAGAGCTGGAATGCCTGAAGATGATTTGGCCTTGCTCGAAGATTCACCATGGCGCGCCCCCAAAGGCCTCTAAAAGAGGCAATGCGTCAAGAATTACACGCCCGATTTACGCCCTTCTCCCCGATACAAATGCCGAATTCTCTGAAAACAGAAGTATAAATGCGCTCTTCATAAATTGGAACACATGGGCCAGTCCTTCCTCATCATCGGTGCAAGCAGCGATATCGCTCTCGAACTTGGTCAGTCTCTCTTGGATAAAGGCCATACACTAACCCTCCTCGCACGGGATGTAGACCGAGTACAACCTCTCGTGGATCAAGGTGCTCATCTGATTCATGGTGATGCATTGGACGCTGAATCAGTCCAGTCAGCAGTCGATAAGGCCAAAGAAGCCGGAGAAGGCGCAATTGCAGGGGTTGCACATCTTGTTGGGTCGCTGGTTATACGTCCCCCTCACGCACTCGCCCTTGATGCATTCAATGAGGTCGTTCACACTAACCTTTCAAGCGCCTTTCTAACACTCTCAGTCGCTTGTAAGACCATGCTTCGCAGCGGCGGTGGCCGGCTTGTTTTTACTTCCAGTGTGGCGGCAACTCTCGGGTTAATGAATCACGAGGCGATAGCCGCTGCGAAGGGTGGAGTCGAAGCGATGGTACGTTCTGCAGCCGCAACATACAGCCAACGCAGCATACGTTTGAACGTGGTCGCACCAGGTCTTACGGAGACAAGGTTGGCAGCAACTTTGCTTCGTTCAGACGCAATGAAGGAAGCGGCGGTAAGCAAAATCCCCCTCAAGAGAATCAATCAAAAACAAGAGATAGCAGCAACCATGCAATGGTTGCTGTGCGATGCGCCGGACAACATCACCGGCCAAGTGTTCCATCTTGACGGTGGAATGAGTCAAATCAGTGGGTGATACAATGGAATGGAAAAATGCAGTGAAAACAAAGCGCTTGAAACCCGGCAAAACCAAGATGGTGACCTTTGGCGTCAAAACGGTCATGGTCGGACAAATTGGTGATGATTACTTCGCTACCGAAGGATTGTGCCGCCACATGCGCTGGCCACTGGCTTGGGGTGCTAAAATTGAAGACGGATGCATTCGATGCCCATTGCACCAGACGACCTATCAAATCGATGACGGAGAGGTAACCGAATGGTCCCCGTTCCCGCTTTTCCCTCCGTACGGTAAGCTGCTTGGTAAATTATCCAAACAAAAAGATTTGAAAATCTACGAGACTCGAGTCGAAGGCGACTTTGTTCAAATCGAGATTTGAACTCAGACTTTCAGATTTGCTTGGCGAGCGAGTAATACGATTCTCATGCTGTGCTCAAGCATGGCCGCATTTGACCACGCTTGGTCGAGATTGGCTCCAACCGCATAGGCTCCCATTCCCCGAACAACAACACAGCGCATGCCACCTTGATACAATGCTTCAGTAATTTGCTTCAGGAAGTCTGCAGGGTCTCCATCATCAGGGTCAACGATGATCACGTTACCAATTTGCTCTTTTCCAAGAACATCGATTGGCTGAACTAAGACGAGATCTTTCTCACAACTTGCTGCGGTGGTGTATGGGCCGTGCGAGTGGATTACCGCTGCAGGGCCGCCAGTTACAGCGCTGCTTGCCAGTGCTAGAATGACTTCCAATGTCCTCCAATCTGCTGGTGCACCTCGGGGCGCCGCTTTTCCAAGGAACCCCGCACACAAACCTCGCTCATCAAGCCGCGGTAACATTACCCTGTTTCGAGTCGACACCATGATGCCCAGATTATCTGGATGCAACATGGCGATAGTGCCCATGGTGGCTCGAATGAGTTGTTCTCTGTCGAGTTGTCGAGCGAGACGGGCAAAGTCACTTACTATGTGAGCGCCGATGACAATGTCTTCGATGACCGCAGGCGGCATTGGGGGCGTCTCGAGTTCTTCGATAACATCAACCGCTCCAGCCATTGACATTCGTAGCCGTTCGACTTCAGCATTGAGGCGCGCGATCTCCTGTTCCGCTAGCGCCTGTTGCTCGTCGGTTGGATGAACGTTCATGTCCTGAACAGGTCGTTTTTCAGCAGATTTGACCTCGTCATTGACTGGTGAAACCTCGTGTTCAGGAATACTTTCGTCTTTCTCCTCCACAACTTCAGCAGGAGGGTTTCCTTCAGGCTCTACTGGGGAGTCGGTAGGTGCTTCATCCGGAGTTGGCATCTCTTCAACGCTCTCCTCAGTCGCTGGTTCAGTGCTTTCCCCGTCTGCTGCAGGCGGCTCAGATGGTGGG
>DAXG01000044.1 GCA_002506275.1 Euryarchaeota archaeon UBA259
GGAACACGCTTTCCTCGCAAAGGTACTTGGTGTTAAGCAACTGATTGTTCACGTCAACAAGATGGATATTTCCGGTGTTGACTGGTCAGAAGACAAGTACAAGGCTGCCTGCACTGAAGTCGGTACCCTCCTCAAGATGGCTGGTTTCAAGCCGGATGATATCCCAATGATTCCTGCTTCGTCCTTGAACGGCGACAACGTGTTCACCAAGTCCGACAAGTGCCCATGGTACAACGGTCCAACGCTTTTCGAAGCTATCGACAAGATCACCATGCCAGATAAGCCAATCAACAAGCCACTTCGCTTGCCAATTCAGGATGTCTACAAGATTTCCGGTATCGGTACAGTGCCAGTCGGTAAGATTGAAACTGGAACTTTGAATGTTGGAAAGACTGTTATCTTCAACCCTTCACAGAAGTCCGCTGAAGTCAAGTCCATCGAGATGCACCACACCATGGTCCCTAAGGCAGAGCCTGGAGACAACGTTGGTTTCAACGTCCGTGGTCTTGCACAAGTCGACATCCGCCGTGGTGACGTTGCTGGATACGCTGACAGCGAACCTATGTTCGTTCGTCACGACGAAACTTTCGTTGGTCAAATCCAATTGATGGACATTCCAAAGGCTGTCTCCGTCGGATACACACCAGTTTTCCACGCACACACCGCTCAAGTCGCTGTTCGATTCCTCGAACTCCTTGAGAAGACCAACAAGTCCGGTAAGGAAGCTAACCCGTCTTTCCTCAAGACTGGTGACGCATGCCTCATCCGTTTCCAACCAAACAAGCCAATGGCTATTGAGCAAATGGACACGTTCCCTGAACTCTCTCGCTTCGCTATCCGTGACATGGGTAAGACCGTCGCAGCTGGCGTTTGTTTGAAGATTGACAAGAAGTGATTCATCACTTGAAGAAATCGGAAGGAATCGGAAGGAATCACTATGGCAGCAGTCACGATTATCAAGCTCACCGGCCAAAACCATCGAGATATCGATAACGTTGCTAGCCAGATTAAGACCATCTGCGACACCGGTGGAATCTCCCTGCGAGGTCCTATCCCGTTGCCGACCCGTCATCTTGTTGTCCCCGTACGCAAAGCCCCTGATGGTGAAGGCGTCGAGACCTACGATCACTGGGAACTTCGGGTTCACAAGCGACTTCTTGAGATGGACATCACATCCGGAAAGGGCGAATCTGCTCTCCGCCAAGTGACCCGTATTCCTATCCCTGATACCGTGAGCATCGAACTTTCGATGCGCTCAGTCAACTGATTCGTTGTACGAATGTTATCTGCCGTTACATGTGAATGCCGTAAGGCTGTTTGACAAGTCTTTCGTCCGTAACCAGAACACGTCGTCATCAAAGTGCAGCAGCTTCTGCTACACCGGATTCAATGAGCCACTCAGCAGTGTCAGCATCTACAAATTGTACATCGCCTTCTTCGAGCATAAGTTCCTCACCGCTCTTCGTAGCAATCGGTTCAGGGCTTGAAACTAAAACTCGGATACGATGCAAGTCCGTTTGTTCGGATTGTTGTTTTTCAACAACAACCGGTTCACTCACAGGCGCAGCGTCCATATCAAACATCTCGATGGTGGACGATGTTTTCTTTGATGGGGCGAGCTCTAACGCCGCAGCGTGTTTCTTGTGCTCCATTGCCGGCGCAACGGTTTTCTGCTGTACGGTTTCTTTTGCTGCGGGTGCTTCAGCTAAATCTGCGTGAATGTATTCGTCAAGGTCTGGCCATTCTTCATCAACAAACCGTTCTTCATCATCAGCGCTAAATTCCATGGCCTCTACAGGTGGTTCTTTGTCTTCAAATGCTAAATCCGGTGGTGCCGTACCTGTCAGGCTTGCATCAACGTATGAATCGAGTTGCATTGTTCCTGGCGCATGCCTTGCCTGTTCAGGGCGAACCTCACCAGCAATACCGTTCTGCATGGAGTTCCAATCGACTTCCATCTTGAACCGGTCAATTTGCACCTGCATCATGTGATAAATCGCTTTCTCGGCAGGATCGTGCCGTTGCCAATCCAACGCTGGTAAATCTTGCCCAGTTTGAGTTGATGTCCGCAAGGATTGTGAAGAAACGTGCTGCATCATGGCAACCAGCCTTTTCCGAGCTAATTCTGAAGCAATCAAGCGGATATTGGCTTGACGCTTCTGTAGATTTTGCAGCCTCATTCCCGTCATACCCTTCATGAGCATGCTCTGAATTTCATTGTCAAGGCTACCGAGGAGTTGGTGAACCATGCCCCAGAAATCCTGCCGAGGCAGAGGGACTGGAACATGCCGGTTAATTTGCAAGCGATGCGTCGCAAACAACTGTTCTTCGACCTCGCGCGACTGAGCACTGTCAAGGTCGCCGAGGTTCGACATCGTTCACTCCTATGGCCGACATACTTTGAACCCTTCATTCCCGATTTATCAAACATCGAGCGCGCCCCTTCATATTCAATGGCTCACCTCGCAGAGCGAGGTGTTGTTTAGTGTCCCAAATGAGTGGTTCTCTTTTGTCCCGGCGTAAGTCGGTAGGCACCGCTTTGCTCCTCATGTTCCTGATGCTTGGCAGCACGTTCTCTGCAGCGAACGATACCGCATTTGGGACCTCTTTACTACCGGAGCCCGATTCAGATTCGACAGGCGAATTGTTTTTCCATCCAGCGCCAAACGAAACGAGCATCAATTCTAGTTTTTCTTCCCTGATTCAAGTTCCTTCAAATCATACTTTCTTGGACGGCTCTGTTGAAGTAGAGCCGTTGTGGAACCGCTCGACTTCCAATGGAACTCAATACGGAGTCGGTGCCTTAAACCAATGGAATGGGACTCATTTGAAGACCAATGGAATCGGGCATGGAGGGAAGTTAACGCTGGCAACGAACTCTTCACTTGGCACCATCACGAATTTCGAATCGACGGTTGTTGCCGCACCGCGATGGCTTGGTACCGGTGTCAATCATGAAGCGTGGTCGATTCAGCGGCCGAGTATTGTTCCGTTCACGTCTAATTCTGGTATGGCCGTGCCCACAAACGGTTCGAATTCCCTTGGTTTTCTTGCCACCCAAGCACAAGGAGATATTGGTCCAGACATGAACGGATGTCTTGTCTCTCCCACGGTTGACACACCTTTTCTCATCACCAACTATACGCTTCAATTTGAACATTGGACTGCTCTCTATGCTGATGATGCGGCTTGGATCGACATGCGGGACATGAATGGGAGTTGGTCCCTTCTTTCACCTGTTGGAGGTTACCCCTCCACCTCCTCACTGAATGCTACCCCTGCGACCGTATGGAACGGTGAAGATTCAACATGGAACGCCGCCTCCTTCCAACTCGATTCATTGGTTGCTGAGTTCCAATCATCGGTTCAATTCCGATTGTGTTTCCAAACGAGTTCGGCCGTTGGAGTACGCGGAGGATGGTTTGTTGATAATTTCGAGGTCCGAAACCAAGGCGATGAACGGGGGGCATGGTTTCACGGCAACCTGTCGGCAGATTATGCTCCGAACGCCGATGGAGATTTGGTACTGCCCGTTGATTTCTCGAACATGACCGGTCAAAACGTCGAACTTGAAATCTGGTCGAATTGGGACCTTCAGGGTGCGGCTTTCGATACCTTGACCGTGGATATATCGTACGACAATGGATCCTCATACTATTCGCTTTCCACCTACCCTGGCGTTCCTTCGTCAGGTGCCATCTGCAACGGTCAGTGGTTTAACGGCGGTGATTCCTCAAACCAATGGTGTCCGTTCCGATTTGTCTTGCCGTGGGGCACCAATGTTCCACTCAATGCAAACAATATCTATCTGCGATTCAATGTTCAAACGAACAATCAAATCAACTACGGAGGAGCGACTTCATCTGGGTGGGAAGGTATCGCAATAGATGATTTGGGCGTATGGATAAATCGAGGGACAGCGAATCAAAACTATACGCGTTTCAAGAACTTCACATCCCAGCCAACCGGGGTGAACGGCTCAGCAGACGGCTGGCTTGAATCTCGATTGGCTCCCAACGAGTGGCAGTGGCTTACCTTTTTCGAACACAATTCAGTAAATGCCGCAGTCTTCGACTTCGAATCCGGGAATGAGTTGCCAGCTGGCTGGTCACTTTGGTCTCAGACCAACCGACGCTGGGAAGTTGGAACCACCAGCAATTCCTCTGGTTTTGGACCAGGTGTTTGGCATTCAGGTTTGAACGGAGCAGGGATCTATCTTGATGATGAATATCGCAACGATATGTGGACTGAGCTCTTTACTCCAGAATACTTCATCCCTGAAAACTCAACATCACGATTGACGTTTAGGAGTTGGGTTTGTACCGAGGCGAATTGGGACGGTGGTGCCGTCTCAATCTCAACGGATGGCGGCGAGAATTGGTGGTTTATCCCTCCGACTTACAATGGGTTTCACGATCAACTCTCGACGACGAACATTTACTCGCCGTTGTACAATCAGGGCATATTCGATGGCTCGCGAGTCGTGGGGGGTTGTCATAACGTCCAAAGAGGATTTGATTTGAAAGAATACGACCTCTCCAACCTTACCGGTTCTTCAGTCCGTGCGAAATTCACTTTTTTCTCAGACCAATTGGTCGAACTCGATGGCTGGTATATCGACGATGCGGGTATTGAAATCGATGTCTATGAACCAAATGGCTCATGGACTTCTGAAGTTCTCACGCCCGACCCGTTGTTTGGATGGGGGCAACTGGATGGATTTGTGGTCGAGCCTTCAAACACCAGTGTCCGATTCGATGTTTTGGACGCAAACGGCACGCTGATTGATGGATATCAGAACAGAACTCTACCCATTGACTTGCCGTTTGATGCAGACAAACACCCAGAACTCTTCATCCGCGTTCACCTGTCGAGCCTTGACCGTTTAATCACGCCGAGTATCGAGCGTCTTTCGGTTGGAACTCTCACTTTTTTTGACGCTTACCATCTGTCCTACCCCGGAGATTTCACCGGCTCAAACCTTGAACAACTTGAGACGGGTGGAGATTATAATTTGAGGACCTCTCCTGCTGCCAGTTATGTGTCGTTAATGTGGGAAAGCAAGGCTTTTTGCCCATTCCAGATTGCTAAATACCAACTCATTGCTGGAAACCTAAGCGTTTCACACAGCGATTATTCCGTCGTTGCCTCCGATTGGGACCTCACCCCTTATCCGGTCTTGTCCCAGACCATAGAGCGTCAAGGAAGGCCGAAAATATCAACCGATTTGGCCCTCACATGGTCACCTGGACAATCATCGAAAGGATTCCTTTTCGAACCGTTTTGTTCTGTGGCGCCTGAGGAAACTGAAGTCGAAATCGGCTCACCGCCTACTCCATTGTTCACATGGCCAGAATCCACTGCAAGTTCCTCACTCGGACTAAATCGGCACTTCTACAGTTTCCAACATTCTCAATCTGAAACGCTGAATGGCACCCAGAACCTTTCTTTTTCTCATTCTGGCGGGGTGAGTTCTGCACACATATCGGTACTTGTGGCTCGTAACCGTGATTCGACGTCACCTTCCAGTTTTGACATCACGTATCTGTTTGAGGCCACCAGCGATGGCACTACAGCCTCATTACGACATGGGAACCTCCAAACTGTAGATCTTGTACCCGTAGAAACCACTCAATTTCATCGCCTACAATTCACTTCGGCGTGTTCAACTCAAGTTCAGGTCACAGAACATCTTGACATCTGTACGCTTCCATTGCAATTGGAAGGTAATTTTACTGCCGTTCTTTCGCACTTGCAATTCATCCCTCACCAACAAACCTTGACTGCACAATTGAGTCATCAAACGCTCAATGCCCTCTTGCAGCAAGCCTATTCTCAGAGCCCAACACCACTGGTTGATTTGCCTCTGAATGTACAATCTGCACGAGGCTCGATGATGGTGAACTTCAGTTATACCATGCAGACCAAACTTGTTGACAAAGTGCTTACTCCAGCTCATGAACGTTGGTTGCCAAAGCAAACAGTGCAGTTTGAAACCCACCACTGGAGGGGAGATGCGCACAGTATGGAAGTTGACGCACCCGATATTTCATCGATAACACTGGCCCTTTCTACACAGCCAACTTACAATGGACGGTTGGTAGAGGTTGAAGCCTACAACCTTGACACAAACCCTCAATTCCGACAATTATCCGGTGCAGGCTTTGCTTCCTTGAACACGCCCCTCTCGTTGGCACAATGCACTATGAACACGTGTTCAGTGAATTGGTCTCTTACCAGCCACTGGCTAATGGATGATGTGGACGACTTGTACATACTTTCCAAGGCCACGGATGTCGAGGGCTTCTCGACTGGACCGGACGTAGAAGTTCGACAAACGTTCTTCAACGAAGTTGAGAACGACTTAGAAGTTGTCAATTTCAATGTAGTTGACGACACGAACCGCATACTCAGCGATTGGTCGAACCCTCAGTGGCCTTTCCATTTGAACGCAAGTCAGGGAATGGAGGCAACCGGCAAAGTTCGCTTCGAAGGGATGACGGGCGCTTTTATCCAAGAAGGCGACGCTGAAATCCGAATAGATGCTACGGCAGTCCCCCCGTTAAATCTCAGCGGAGGCCCGAACCAGTGGCCAGGGGAAACGGTGGAATGGAGCGCTTCGTGGTTTGGAGAAGTTGACTCAAGTGGCGCTTTTTCAATGGCAATCCAAGCACCCGATCTCGAAGCGGAACTTCCGAGTAACACCCGTATTCTCATCTCGCCGCACATCCATCGCGCCGGTCCTGTTCACGAGGACACATCCTCCAGCGAAGACCGAACAAGTTCTTCGATAAGTATACCGTTCTTATTCGATAAAGTTCGTCCTTCAACCCTCTCGATTGAAGCTCTTGAATCGGGTGATTATGTTTCAGCGGACGGACATATCTGGACAGCGCAACAAGATGTAGCATTGCGTTTGACCCTTGAAGACCCCGAAGGGCTGTCCAATTCATTGCAGTTCTATTCGTGGTTGGAATCAAGTCACGATACGAACAAGAATGGTATAATGGAGGAGAACGAATATGCCGTTCAAACGATAACGTTCAATTCGGGTTTGACCTCGGCAGAGATTGATCTTCCACTGCTGTCATGGCAGCAGATTTTGCCGGCCGGCCAATCTTCAGGAAAAGCGAGCGTTGTCATCAAAGGTTTCGACCTGGCAGGGAATTCACTCGATGGCGGGGGTCAATTTGGTGAACAATTCGACCTTGCTACATTTGAGGTCCAAGAACGGTACGACACCACCATCGACACAGAAACCGTCTCCTTTGATTTGATTCAATCCCAATTATTGCCCGGCCACGAACATCGCTTCTCCTTCATCGTTACAGATGGAAACGGTATTGAATCGTTTGATTTCATCGAGTTTGCTCTGCTCGGCCGTGATCAGAACGAGGTTTGCGCAGTGAAGTTCGAACCGCGCTTCCATGAAGTCGAATACGACCAAGACTGTTTCGAAACAGTACCACTCGTCAATGTGACCAAACAACCTTTGCTTTCGGAATGGAAGGTGGACATCCATTTCCGTATGGCTTGGAGTCTTCTGGATTCTTCGATGACAGGTACTCCCTCGTTGAAAATTTACGATGAAGGGCAAGACCTCGGCCTCGGTTTGTCTCGCATGACCGTGTTCGACTGGACACTTTCCAGCCAACTCGAGTTGGGGGCTCTGGTTCTTCGTGATGAAACTCTACCGCATGGTACTGTCGAGGAGTTTAATATCTGGGTTCACAAGAACGATACGCTTTCTGTGAGCACAGGTTTGTACCACGCCAATACTTCGATTGCAGCAGAGTATTTGCCCGACGATGTACTTCTTCAAGCCGTATTGAGCGATGGAGAACGAACATCGTATTCCAACGTCAATTTCTCCATCTCCGGACAAGCCATGATGTCCATTCACCTTGACCCGAACATTGTGAAACTTCAGGAAGCAGTACTTGAATTAGAAGTGGTTGGTTTCCAAAGTTTTTCACCGTCCAAAACAATCAACATCACCTTTGATAGCGATTCCCCTCGTCTTTCAATCCCTCCTGGCATTTTATCCCAAATCGATTCGAATACTTTGCATGATGTGGAAGTCATCCTCATGGTGAACGATGAGGTTGGAATGAACCGCTCCTCGGTTCAGATGCATTGGTATTTTACCCGTGCAGGCTCTCAAGTCGATGGCTCTCAAGGGTCATCATCGATCGATTATTTGAGCCAAACCAGCATGACTACGACCTTTTCATCTCAAGTCAACATGCAACCGGCCAATGCATCCTTACTCGCTAAGAACGACCAGTTGGTCGTTTGGTTCAGTGGTAAAGACCCATCAGGAAACCTTCTGTCAGGATTTGGAACTGAAAATGAACCGATTACGCCAAATTTCCGATGGATTGCGTTTGAACCTCAATTTGAAAACATTGTTGCGACGCCGTATCGCGCTAAAGTTGGAGAACAAATTTCCATCTTTGTTCGGGTATCGAACATTGGCGTTCTTCCAGGCAACATGACTGTAGAATGTTATGACGACGAAGGTACGCTTCTGGCGACAAATACGAGTTGGATCGAAGGAGGCTCCTGGGTTGACCATTTGTGGGAAGTTGAAGCATGGAAAACAGGTCGACTTGGCCTTACGGTCAAAATTGTCAACCATACGGGAAATGTTCCAGTCTCGATGGCGAATGTTAACGAATACGACCAAAACAGTGGCCAGACGACGACTGCGCTTGGTTTCGCAGTGCTCGTTGTCTTGCTCTCTGGGGGAATTTTCGTGGCGTCTGTTCTCCGACGACGAGAGCGAATTCATCAATTCACTGCCGAACAAGTCCACATTGCACTGGACCGCAGTAGCCTTCCACCTCCTCGCCCGAAAGATTTGGTGGAGTTAACCCAAGAGGAATAGTCAAAAACAGATTGTCCCACGCCCAACAAGAAGCCGGGGTTCCCGAGCGGTCAAAGGGGGTGGACTCAAGATCCTCTGCGTAAAGCTTCGCAGGTTCGAATCCTGCCCCCGGCACTTCTCCACTGAACAATACAGGTCTGCATGTACGCTTTTTGCTGCGGGCTTAGCGTTTTGTCCGGGATTTCAAAATAGCATCAACAAGAGGTTCAAAGGTATCTCCATGCATGTGGGGGGAGCAGACATCTGCGGCCTTCGATACCGATTCAAAAGCGCCCTTCACAGCAACCGACCAGCGGGCTGTTTCAAACATCGATAAGTCATTGGGGGCATCTCCAACACACAACATGTCCTCGGCCGACCACCCCATGTGTTTCAACAAAATCTCTAGACCGTTGCCCTTGGAGAGATGCGGCTCCATGAGATGAATGGCGAATCCAGTTCGAAGTGCAGTGAGGTGCGACCATTCGCTTTGGGCTAAATGTGTTTGAATTGCTTCGAGATCTTCGTTTGGATTAAGACACCACTCACTTTCCCTCCACTGGTTGGATTCAATACCCACTGGGTCAATATCCATCACTGTAGAAAGCCATTCAGCGGCTTGCCTTGCCTCGTTTCCATCTGCTTGAAGCAGTGGCTTATCGAAACTCGGATGCCAAAGAACACCGCCGTTTTCGCAACAAATCGGACCGGAGAGTTTGAGAAATCTCCACAGACCATAGGTAATGGCTCGAACGTTTCCGGTAGCCAATACGACTGGAATACCGTTTTGTTCAAGTCGCTTGAGGGCATCCAGGGCCCTTGTATTGAGTTGCTTCTTTTCGTCGGTGATGGTACCGTCAATATCAACAGCGATGAACTTTGGAGTCCAGTCCTTCGGTAGCCATTCCATGATTCGGCCAGCGTGCTGTTCATCATCAATTTTCGCCTCTTTTTCGTTGAGGTTATATGGCAAAGAAAGCGAGAGATTATCTAAGACCGCTCCGAGGGTGAAATATGTCTACGAATGAAGAGAGCGAAGTCTTTCTCTCGTTCGATGACGAGGTACCTGCTATTCCCGAACCCGTGTTAGGTCCGAATTCACCCAAATCTCGGATACGTGCCTTGAGAAAGTCCGTCAAAAAATCGCAACCTGAAGTCCTTGATGCGGAGATTCTTGATGCTTCAATAGTCACTCAAGCAACTGGAGTTTTTGATGTGAGTTGGCCTTTGCTTGGGATGGATTGTCCAGATTGTGCAAGTAAAGCCACCCGCGCTTTGAATTTCCTCCCTCAAGTGAAGTCCACGAAAGTTTCCGCCACGGCTGGAAAGGTGACCATCGAGGTCGATCTTGAATACGGTTCGTTGTCCGAAGCCTCGTCCGTACTCCGTTCATTAGGTCACGCACCCGATGTTGCCTTCCATGAAATTGTCGGCGTTCGCAGTTCCCAAGTCGCTCAGCGAAACGAAGTTGACCAGCGTAAATTGATGAAAATTATCAAACAACAACCCGGTATTTTGGATATCGAAATTACCGATGATGAACGCATTCTCCTGCAACTGGCTACAGAAGTTTCGAAAGAAATCTTCGAAATCCGTGATGCTTCGCTTTCCGAGATTATCGGTTCACCTGTACGCTACGTTCAGGCCGAGTCAAACCGTATCCGTCCAGACCAATGGCGATTGATTGGTGGAGGCATTGCACTTCCCCTTCTCATTTTGGTTCTTCTCGGAGAAATCATTGGCCTACCTGAATATGTTCTTGCAGCGCTTGCTCTACCTGGCTTGGCCATTGGCGGTTCTCAAATGTTCAAAGAAGCGGCTGCAAGTATTCATAACAAGCAACTTGGTTTCCAAGTTCTCACCAGTCTTGCCGTGATTGGGGCAGCCATTCTTGGAATGTGGGAAGAGGCGCTTGTTGTTGCTATTTTGGTCGCTTTTACCGCACATTTAGAAGGCGATGCCCTTGTCAAAGCGCGCAAAGCCATGCAAGGTGGCCTCGATCGTTTACCGCGTACTGCTCGAAAGTTGACAAGCAGTAAACCTAAGCATGCATCAGAACTTGCGAACTCAGGTTTTACATTGCAGATGGCAGCCCCTGCTACTGGCCCCCTTATCGGCGCTGATGGCTGCGCTCTTCCAGACCCTGAAGCCTCGCATGAAACCGTTCCCATTGAACTCATCCGTATTGGCGACTCCATCGAGATTCGAAGCGGAGAACTCATTCCTGCAGACGGGGTAATTATTGATGGCCATGGTTCACTGGACAAGGCACCTTTGACCGGAGAGTCCGTTCCAGTCGAAGTATCCAACGGAGATGAGATACAAGCCGGATTGGTTCTTGCCCGCGGCCCCGTGGTCGTACGAGTGACTGCAGTAGGCGATAATACTCGCCTGTCCGGACTTATTGATGCAGTTCACACCTTCCGTGAAGAACCCCCTCGGTTGCAGAGCAGCATTGAACTTTTCACTGCGATATGGGTCCCTGTTGTCCTTCTTGGAGCGGTCGCTGTTTGGTATTTCATGTTCCCCGAGAATTGGAAAATCATCCTGTTGATATGGGTTGTTGCATGTCCTTGCGCTTTGCTTTTGGCAACTCCAGTGCCGCACGCTGCAGCTCTGTCACGCTCAGCCCACTTCGGGGCTATAGCACGAGGCGGCGATGTGATTGAACGTCTCTCCCGAGTCAACCATATACTCCTCGATAAAACGGGAACACTGACCTCTGGTAAACCTCGATTAGGCGAAGTCATCATGTCGAAAGGTAAACAACGCTCTGCTGCGCTGAAACTCGCAGGTGGCCTCGAAGCCCGCTCTTCTCACCCATATGCATTATCCGTGATGGATTACCTCAAACAAGAACAAATTGTTCCAACTCCGGTCACTGCGATTTCAGACATTGAAGCGGGCGTGAAGGGCATAGTTGGTGGAAAAGAAGTGATGTTCATTCGATTTGACCGTGCAGCATCGCTCAAGGTAAGCGTCCCTGACGATTTGAAAACTGCATACGCTGCTGCTGAGGCTGACGGTCATGGGGCAAGTTTACTGGTTCGAGGAGGAGAAGGGATTGCTTTGGTTACGTTCATTCACGATGATACCCATGCCGGAAGCAAGGAATTGATTTCGTCGTTAAAGAAACGTTCGATTAATGTGGAAATACTCTCAGGAGACCATCAATCTGCAGTTTCCGCTTTTGCGAAGAACGTCGGTTTACCCGAATCTGCTGCACACGGCGGTTTCTCTCCAGAACAGAAAGTAGACTGGGTAAGGAACCGTTCAAAAACGCACATCACCATGATGGTTGGAGATGGATTCAATGATGCTGCGGCATTGGCTCTGGCCGATGTTGGCGTCGCTGTGGGCACCGGTGAGACCGTGAACCTCGAGGCAGCGGATGTTTTGATTCCGAGTGACAATCCTCTCATGCTTACCGATTTGGTCGACTTAGCACGAAGTGCTCAACGCATCCTCATAGGCAATCTTTTGATTTCAGTTGGAATCACTCTCGCGCTGGTTGCTGCGGTTATTCTTCAATTGTATGACGAGTTGTGGGTTGGCGTTCTTATTCACGAAGCATCGGTCATCCTTGTCATCTTGAACGGAGCACGGCTTGCAGGAGGGGAAGGAGCAGTAACCCTCCTGCGTTCAATCTTCAGCTCATTATGGGTGGACACCAAAGAAGCCTTCAAACTCCTCAAGTTACGGTATCAGCCCCAGTGATGTTCCGCTTCGTCGCTTCACGCGGCATATTCAAACCTTAGGAGCATCTCTCAGCCAACGGTGAGAAGATGGCTCGAGTTCGCGCAGACCCCGTGACCACCGCACTTGCCCACCCTACACGTAGAGCACTGTACATCGCTCTTGCTGGTACTGAAGAGATGAGCACGGTGCAACTGCAGACAGAAGTGGATGTTGAACGATACAACCTCTATCATCACTTGAAAAAACTCGCATCCTTAGGCTTGGTAGAGAATCACAGAGATGTCGGACGGGCACGATGGTGGAAAAAAACGGCCCACGTTGACCTACCTGAGATACTCACATCCCGCTCCAACTCTGCCTCTGTACCTGCGCCTGCTTCGGTCGAAGTCGGCGTCGGAGATCATGATTCTCTTCCCACCACACTTTCAGAAGCCGTGTCAGATGCCGGGGAAATTCACATTCTTCAACTCGAAGGTTCCCGGGATCAAGTCGGTGCAAAGCGAGTGTTGGAACTTCTTGCTCAAGAGCACGGTATTGAACTGAACCTCCCCTGGAATTTCCTTCCAGCCAGCATCGCTTTGATTGCGAAGAAAAAATAAAATCAACACGTAGAAGCAAACATCTCAAGAGGAGAGAACTGGAGCGGTAGGTATGAGCGAAGAACTGACAGTTGAATCACGCATTTCACCACCTGCTCTCTCTTGTCCCAAATGCGACGGTCTGCTTCCCAATGAACTGGGTGAACTCACTTGTACCCTCTGCGATGCCCGTGTACGTGTCGATCATCCGGTCACCCGTAGAAAGTGGAGTGAAGAGAAGATCGGTTGCCCAGAATGCGGTAAAGTACTCGTGACTGGTGTAGATAAGCGCCCGGCCCATTTACGCTGCGCTTCGTGCTCAACACACTTCACCCTCACCCCTCACATACCACGAGTGGAAGTTTCGTGTCCCGGATGTGAACGCCAATTGAGAATGAAACGCAGGCCAGGTGAACGGCAAATCGATTGCCCTGCATGTTCAAAGAGTTTCAAGGTCACCTTCTGAATCATCTGCTTTCCTCTTGGGTTTTCCAATGGGCCAATCGCTCGCGAATGTGAGAATAATAATTCAGTAACCACCAATTATTAGTTTTCATTAAATAGTTAATAGGAAACCGCACGGCATGAACAACAACCGTATGAGAGTCGTTTTCGTTAGCCTAATTATGATTTTTTCAAGTCTTGCTGGATGTCTTGGTGATGAAGAAATTGAAGCAATTGAAGAGGCCACTGACCTCTTGGATGATGGAACAAATTCCACAATGGATGGAAACAATTCGACCGTTTTGGGCGTGTTGGGAAGCGTCATGGTTTCAACATACCACATTGGAGAACTCGTGAAAGGAATTGCCGGCGAACATGTCGATATGGAATACATGAGTCTTGACAACATTCCAGTCCACGATTTTGAGCCATCAGCTTCAGATCTCATACGATTGCAGAACTCTGATGTTTTCTTCTACCACGGATTGGGACTCGAGCCTTGGGTCGATGCAACTCTCGATTCACTTGGTAGCGACGCTCCTACCGCAATTCAAGTCCACACTATGCCAGATGGAGAGGCTACACTTGACTATGAATCTCTCCTCGTATCCAATTTGTGCGAGACTCTTTCCGAAGGGCCGTACGAAGCCGTTGAACTTGCTGACGAAGAAGAACACGCTGACGATGTAGAAATCCACGCTGAATTCGTCGCACACAACATTTCTTTTGCTGAGGATGACCACGATGACCACGATGACCACGGTGAGGAAGACAATCACACAGAGGATGGTCATGACGTCCATGCTGGTGAGGAAGATGAGCATGACGATCATGGCGATGGTCACGAAGGCCACAACCACGTTGAGGCTGAAGAAACCATTGCCAACCCTGCAGGATGCCCTGCTGACACAATGATTTCCATCTTCCACCTTGAAGAAGGAGAATATGTCCTTGAATTCGATGCTGAACACGCTGAAGATTTCACCATGGCAGTTCTCAAGATGCTCGGCGGCCACGCTCACCACGACCACGGAGACGAGCACGGAGACGAGCACGGTGACGAACATGGCGAAGAAGGACACGGCGTTTGCCATGACATGTCTGACCACTCCAACAATGACATCGACAATGAAGAGGACTGTGAAGCAGGCGGATTCATCTGGATGGAAGAAGACGACCACGATGACCACGAAGGCGATTATTGTCACGATACAACAACGCATCAAAACACGAACCACACCACTGAGGCAGACTGTGAAGCAGCAGGTCACATGTGGATGGAAGAAGACGGACATGACGGCCACGATGATCATGACGGTCACGAAGACCACATGACTCCAGAACAAGCGCTCGAAGATTGCGATTCAAACAACGACAGTTACATGTCTTGGGATGAATTTTCGGATTGCTATCATGATGACCATGATGAGCACCATGAGGAACACCACAACGTTGTTGTCATGTACCCCGACAACAGTATGGCAATGTACGAAGCCGAACACGACGCTCTACCAGAAAACGCTACAGGATGGAACCTAACGCACGCTGCTTTGATGGTGAATGGTAACATGAATGTCAACATCACGACCCATCCAGATTACGGTACCAGCCTGAACGGCATCAACGGAACCGATGCTCCTGATGACTATTCATGGTACTGGCAACTCCTGCTTTGGAACTCCACATCCACCCCCCCCTCATGGGAGTCAAGCGAACATGGAATTGATTCAGTTATGATTGGTGAAAATTTCAGTAACCTTTTGGGCTCCGGTGCATCTGTATCCGAACACATCGCTTGGATGGCAAACTCATCGAACATGTCCCTCTTGCCTGACCCAACAATGATGGAAGACGACCATGATGAACACGATGACGGCCACGGTACAGACATGGTATGCTACGATATGAGTACCCACACAGTCAACCCAGCCTATACAACTGAAGCCGATTGCGAGGCTGCTGGCCTCATGTGGACCGCAGGAACAAGCGGGCCAGGCGACCATGATGACCATGAGGACCACGTCGAACTTACCGAAGGACAACTTATGGAAGCGTTCAACGCATCAGATGCTGATGGTGACCAATTGTTGAACATCTCCGAAATCGGTGAACTCATCGAAAGGATTGAAGAACTCGAAGAGGGTGACCACCACGCTGGATACATGACCATTCACATTCAAGCAGAAGGTGACTATGGCTTTGCTCTACCAATGGATGTAGAATTCCATATCCTGATGGGCGAAGGCGGCCATGACGACCACGAGGACGACCATGGTTCAGACATGGTATGCTACGACATGAGCACCCACACAGTCAACCCTGCCTATACAAACGAAGCCGATTGCCAGGCTGCTAGCCTCATGTGGACTGCAGGAACAAGCGGGCCAGACGACCATGATGACCACGAAGGCGAAGAAGACGATGACCATGATGACCACGCTGG
>DAXG01000002.1:0-16851 GCA_002506275.1 Euryarchaeota archaeon UBA259
CTCTAAGACAACGAGCCTGCTTTTGATTGCCACCTTTGCCCTTGCTATGGCATCCACAGTTTCCGCTGCTGGTGTTGGAGAAATGGATGCAGAGACCGGATTACCCGCCTTCTTATCAGACGGTGTGGATGATGGATTGGAAACATTGACTTTCTTCCTCTTCTTTGTAGGATACATCGCTATGGGTGCAGCATTCGTTTTCTTCATGAGTGAGCGAAGTAACGTTGCCCCACAATACCGAACAACAATGACCATTTCAGCATTGATTGTAGGTATTGCTGCATTCCACTACTACTACATGCGCGGAGTTTACGCAGATTTCGGTGAAGTCTCCGTTGAATACCGATACATGGATTGGATTATCACCGTCCCATTGATGGCTCTCAAATTCCCGTCCCTCGTCGGAAAGGGCGCGATTACCGATGCAAAGTTCGCTGGACTCGGATTCACTGGAATCTGTTTCCTCGGTGCGCTTATCATGATTGGATTTGGATATGCTGGTGAAGCAGGTTTGATGAACGGTATCCTCGCACTCCTACTTGGTGGCATGGGATGGGCAATGATTGTCGTTGCAACAGGTACTCCTTGGTCCTCTGGGCTTGGCGTTGACAACAGCAAGATTTCAGAAGAACTCATGTGGAGCGCAAACGCTCTTCGCTGGTTCATCGTCGTCGGCTGGATCATCTACCCTCTTGGCTACCTCTTCAGCCCTGAAGTCGCATTGATTGAAGTTGATAACGGTGCAGAATACATGGCCGTTGCTTACAACATTGCAGATATCATCAACAAGATCGGTTTCGGTGTTGTTGCATGGATGGGTGCTAAGAAAGCAACCGAAGCACTTGCTGCTTCAGAGTGATTTTCGAATCGCCCGCAGAACGTTCTCCGCACTAGCCCTTGGGTAGCGGCGCAACCAAAGTGTTGCGACTGGAATCCAAGCCAAAGTGTACAGGAGTACTGCTAAAGTCGATGTTTGTAATCCCCACTGGTGCGTGACCTCAAAGTCACGCATCAGTGTTAGGGGCACGAAATGAATGAGGTATATTGTCAAAGACAACTTACCCGTACTGTTCAGGAAAAAGAATCCAAAACGCTGGATGAGCAACCACAACAGTACGACGCCCGTCATTCCTGCAATTAGAAATGGAGGATTTGCTGGAAAAAAGGTAAGGGTTGCATCTGCTGTAGGATGAGCCCAAAGCAAATCGTTCATTTGTGAGTGCAAAAGGGTAGCTATACAGAACAGCACCCCAATTGAGACTGAATAACCAACCCGTGGCGTGTAGGGCAATGATTGGCCTTCAGAGAATGTTTGTTGAGAGACAACAGCCCCTAAAAGGGCGAAGAGAAACCATGGAAACACGGGGTAAGTGCCTGTGAAAAAGAGATTTGAGACGACCGTTGACGGGGCCTCATCTGAAATGTGATCCGACCAAACACCCGTCCCTTGAAGTTCTGGAATCAACATCTGTAGGGCAAATGTGATTCCTACAGTCATTGAAAAAAAACGTGCATCGGATAAATTCACTCTCTCGATAAGAGGTGGGAGTATGAGCGTTAAGATGGCCATAAGCGACAGAATACCTGGTGTCAAGAAATGAAACAGATGTGGAGAGGTCATGTTGACTCCAATTTGTGCAATCAAAAGAAACACGGCTTGGAACAAGCGTTGTTTGGCCGTCATTCTCCCTCTTGCAATACCCCACCCAAAGAGAGTAACGAAAAGAGGGGCTGCCAGCCCGCCTAGCCCCGAGACAATGTAGGCTAATGGAGTCAGTTGAACTTGATCAAATGGATTCCATGTCGCTGCCGCATGGACCATCACCATAAGAAGTACTGCGAGGCCTCGGAGGGAATCAATGTGTGGGATTCGCAGCGTTTGTGACATTGTATCAGCGCTTCGATAGGACGTATTCTACAGCGTTGCGGAACATTTGCAACCCTTCACCTTCCCATTCGCCTAATGCTTCACTCGAGGTGGGGCCAGGGGCTGAACCTCTGGTGTGATGGGGGTGCAGCCACTTGGCGTAGACTGCTTCGGGGTGAGGCATAAGCCCGAACACAAGACCCGTCGAATCGCACACGCCTGCAATGTTTCTCATGCTTCCATTTGGTGAAATTGGGAAGGGGAGAGGTTCGTCGGTCGCCCCTTGGCCAACTGGTGTATTAGGGTCGACATATCGAACAGCGAGTTGGTGGTTCGCCGCGAGTGAATCAAAATCTGTTGTTGAGGGCATAACGAACTTCCCTTCACCGTGCCGCACTGGACAATCAATCCGTTGAAGGCCTTTGGTCCAAATACATGGGCTCTCAGAATCAAACTCAAGTGTAACCCAACGGTCTTCATATCGGCCAGAATCATTGAGGGTCAAACTGGCTCTTTGAACGAAGTCCGGCAATGGATTTGAAGCGTTTGGACCCGGAAGTAATCCGGTTTTCACGAGCACTTGGAAACCGTTACAAATCCCAATAATTGGCTTACCGGCAGCAACGAAAGCGTGGAGTTGCTCACGCAGAGCAAAACGCATCCGATTTCCCATCAAACGGCCGCTGCCAAGGTGGTCGCCGAAAGAAAAACCGCCCGGGACAGCTAAAATATCAAAATCTTCGAGAACCCGATTCCCTTGAACAAAATTATTCACGTGAATACGTTCGGATTTTCCTCCGACTAAATCAAACACGGCAGCCGTCTCTCGGTCACAATTAATTCCAAATCCGAACAAGACTGCTACTTTAGGAGCAGACATTATGCAACACCTCCTGTCATGTCCAAAGCATTCTGCCAAGCATCAACCATAGCAGGGACTTCAAGGTTGACAAGAGCGTCGTAGCCATCAGAAATTATGAGTTCTTGAGAATCGGTTACCGTTCCAAGGAAAGTGAGAGGGTGCCCTGACATCCATTCGACAAAGTCCGCTTCATGCTCGGGTTGAACACCGATGATGAATCGTCCAAGTGATTCGCCCCAAAGACGAGACCAAACGCTTGAGTGACCGGTTCCATCAATGTCTAATTCTGCCCCAACTCTCCCACCGATACACATCTCGGCTGCAGCAACTGCCAATCCGCCTTCGGAACAATCGTGAGCAGTTTGGACAAGCCCGGCGTGAATAGCCGTAGAAAGGGCGCGATATGTGGTAATGTTTTGCTCGGGGTTTGGCAGTAAAGGAACTTGCCCGCCAATGCCTTCTGAATGGCCGCTTTCTTTGAGCATGAACGCAAGTTCGGAAGCCCCGAGTTCTTCTTTGGAGACGCCAACAAGGTAAACGCGTTCGCCTGCGCCCTTGAAGTCGCTTGTAGCGGTAAAACGTACATCAGGTTGATCGCCGAAGACCGAATAAAGCAGGGTTGGTGGAATTGAAATCTTATTCTCTCCACTCCCGTAGTCGTTTTTCATAGAGTCTTTACCTGAAATACAGGGGAGTCTGTACGCTCGGCATACCCGTTCCAATTCTCTGTTTGCTCGAACGAGTTGGGCGAGTTTGAATTTACCGTCTGGGGTTTTGGCCGATTCAATTGAATCTGGCCAGCAGAAATTATCCAATCCTGCCATTTTGTCGACATCAACACCCGCACATACTGCGTTTCGAACGGCTTCGTCAATGGAAGCTGCTGCCATAGCGCCGGCATCGAGGTCTGAATAACGAGGCGCAATACCGCATGAAATTACCAATCCGTGTGGGTCGCCGTGAATCGGGGCAATGACGCCTGCGTCACCAGGGCCATCTCGTTCAATACCAACGAACGGTTTGACCGCAGTTTGAGCGATGACCTCATGGTCGTATTGGCGAACCCATGACTCTTTGGAGGCAATGTTTGGTCGTGCAAGCATCTTCAAGAGAAGGGGAGAGTGGTTTTCATCTTCATCTAAAACAATGGTTGAGGGGTTGAATAATGCTGGTTGTGGGGTATGCCATTCGGATTCGAGTTGGAGTTGAGGGACACCGTCATGAAGGAATTCAATGGGGAGGTAGGCTACTGTATCGTCGTTGTATTTGACATGAAACATTCCACTGCTGGTGAATGTTGCAACCGGTGTGGCTTCAACTTCATGGAGGTCGGCCATGGCTTCAAATGCAGAACAATCTGATGGTTTTACTGCAATTGTCATTCGCTCTTGACTTTCGGAAACAAGTATTTCCCATGCAGACAAACCTGGCTGTTTAAGCGGGACTTTTGCCAAATCAATTTCGCAACCGTTGGTGTATTCTGCCATTTCTCCAATCGAAGAAGAAAGTCCTCCTGCACCGTTATCGGTAATGCAAGTAATCAGTCCTGCATCACGGGCTTCAAGAACCATGTCGAGCATTTTCTTTTGGGTAATCGGATCGCCGATTTGAACGGCGCTTGAAGGTGATTCTTCAGTCAGTTCAAGCGATGAAAACGTCGCTCCGTGAATGCCATCGTAGCCGACTCTTCCGCCGACCATGTAGACAATATCACCTGCTGTAGGGGTCTTGATGTGAGATTCACGGCCATCGGGGAGCAAACGTGGCATGATGCCGACCGTGCCGCAATAAACGAGCGGTTTACCGATGTAACGGTCATCGAACACTATTGCTCCGTTCACAGTAGGGATGCCGGACTCGTTTCCACCAACGCGAACACCTGCGTGAACGCCCCGGAGAACCCGTGAAGGGTGGAAGAGATTGTCTGGTAAATCGCCTTCCCAATTCGGTGGGCCGAAGCAAAACACATCGGTATTCGCTATTGGTCGTGCGCCAAGACCCGTTCCCAAAATATCGCGATTAACTCCGACAATTCCCGTCATTGCGCCCCCGTAAGGGTCCAGTGCAGATGGTGAGTTGTGGGTTTCTGCCTTCATGCAAACACTCCAATTTTCATCCCAAGCGATGACGCCAGAGTTATCATGGAATACGGAAAGAAGCCAGTCGACTTCTTTTTGCATATCGTGGGTTGGTTTCATGATGTGGGTTTTGAAAATTGAATCGATGATGCTGTCTTCGCCAGTCTCGGAATCGATGTGATGAATCTTTGATGCGAAAATTTTGTGTTTACAGTGTTCGCTCCACGTTTGGGCAAGACACTCAAGTTCGACATCTGTTGGGGCGTTTCCAACAATCCCTACTGCTGCTCGAGACGATTGTACGGCAGCATCTCGATAATGCCCTTGGATTGTTTGCATCTCTTCGAGATTAAGCGCAAGAAGGCCTGATTCAGACATGTCGATGAGGGCTTCATCTGATATTTCCAAATCCATGGCTTGGGGTGGAGTAAACGTCTGAGGTGGTTTTTCAGGATAGTCAATTGCAGGCCACTGTGACTGAGTACATGCGCCGATATCAGAAACAACTGCTCGTTGAATGAGATTATTGTGAAGGGTCGATGCAAGCCATTCTGCGGTGGTTCCATCGGGGAGCCCGTAGAAAATATACGTTTGATAGGTCGAAACCGAGGCATCTTCCAGTGGTTCTGGTTGAGGGAAGAGGGTTCGAAAGCCGTCGTAAGCCGCACTACCTGGGTTATCAGTCACTCCGGGTTTGAAACCAACAGTGATTGCAGCGTCAGGAACAGTTGGAAAATGATGAGGTGAGGTGAGAAAGAGGGTGTCTGTTACGGCATCTTCGATAATCGGGTCGGAAAACAAATCGTCAACTCGTGCGGAAATATCTGAAGATGGTACGGATGATTTAATCAGAAAGCCGGTTATGCTTCGCACTTCGGTAACATCAATTCCGTGGTCTGCTTTGAGTTGTCGCCGCACAACATCGCCACGGACATCACGCATTCCAGCCCCTTGTTTTGGCGTCACTTCTACACGTGTTATTGTCATTGAGTTACACCCGCCCCCGTAGGGGGCGTAGAGAATGCCGTAGACTACGCTCTTTGAACAATACGGCGAAATCAATTGAGAAGTTTCGCGAGATATTGGCCGGTAAAGCTGTCTCCGTGTGCCGCAATGTCTTCGGGTGTACCTTGTGCAAGTATGGTTCCGCCACGCTCTCCGCCTTCAGGCCCGAGGTCAAGAACCCAGTCTGAAGATTTGACGACATCCAAGTGGTGCTCGATGACGATAACGCTGTGGCCTTTTTCTCGTAATTCAAGGAGGACGTTGATGAGCAATTCAACGTCGGAGAACGAGAGGCCGGTCGTGGGTTCATCAAGGATGTAAACCGTGTGTTTGTTTGGAGGGCGCCTCAATTCACTGGCGAGTTTCACCCGTTGGGCTTCCCCACCTGACAGCGTTGTTGCAGGCTGGCCTAGCCGAACATAGGAGAGTCCGACGGCTCGTAACGTGTCGAGGGTTCGGAAAATCTTCCTGTGGTTTTCAAAGAAAACAACGGCTTCACCGATTGGCATCTGCAGGATATCGTTGATGTTCTTACCTTTCCAAGTGACTTCTAAACATTCACGGGTATACCGCAAACCTTGACAAATATCGCACGTAATCCAAACATCAGGAAGGAAATTCATTTCCAGTTTAATAGATCCTGCTCCCTTGCATGATTCGCATCGTCCACCTTTTACATTGAAACTGAAATGGCCAGGTTTGTACCCACGTTCCTTAGCAAGCGTTGTTTTGGAAAAGAGAATACGGATTTCGTCGAAGACTTTTGTGTATGTGGCAGGGTTTGAACGTGGTGTTCGACCAATAGGGGATTGATCGATAATGATGGCTTTATCCACGTGTTCCAAGCCTTTCAAGGATTTATGTTTGCCAGCTACGCTGTCTGAATTGTGAAGATAACGTTGGAGGGCAGGGGCTAAAATTCCCGAGACAAGTGAGGATTTACCTGAACCTGAAACGCCCGTAACTGCAGTCATGCACCCGATTGGGAATTTGGCATTGATGGATTGTAGGTTGTTGTGTTGAGCTCCTTTAATTTCAATCCATTTTTTGCTTGGTTTACGTCTCTTCGCCGGCACTTCAATGGAGCGTTTACCGCTCAAAAACGCGCCGGTAACGGATTCTTTACTTTTCATAGCAACTTCAGGTGGACCGTTTGCTACGACCATTCCACCTTCCAGGCCGGCCCCCGGACCGAGGTCGCACAGCCAATCGGCTTGGCGTAGTGTGTCCTCGTCGTGTTCAACGACGATGAGTGTATTTCCTAAGTCGCTTAATTCTCGCAGTGTAGCAAGAAGTCGGGCGTTATCGCGTTGATGGAGGCCGATTGAGGGTTCATCAAGCACGTACATAACGCCAGTTAGGCGACTGCCTATTTGAGTTGCTAAACGGATGCGTTGACTTTCGCCACCTGAAAGGGTGTTTGCTTTACGGTCTAAGGTGAGATAATCAAGCCCAACGCTGTCGAGAAATCCAAGTCGGTTTTCAATTTCCTTCAAAATATCTTTTCCAATAAACAGGCTTCGTTCATCGAGTGTCTCAAGAACATCGGCAAAACTCTCCGGCGCCCCCTCCCCATCTGGGCGCCAGGCGCGAACGAGTGCGAGTGAGTCGTGAACTGAACAACGGCTTACTTCAGGAAGTCGAATTCCTCCAACAGACACATACCGAGCAGCAGCGTTGAGTTTCTCTCCCCCGCATGAAGAACAATCGAGGTCGGTCATGCAACTTACCAGGCGGCTACGTGTACGTTCTGAAGTGGTCTCAGTGTAGGTTTTTTGCAGCCGTGCGATGATGCCTTCCCAAGGTCTGTTCATCTTGTAAACTGAACCATTATCCGATTCAAAGTGGAAGTTGATTACCGTCGAACCTGAGCCGTTTAACAGGATGTCTTTGTCGTCATCATCAAGCAATTCAAAAGGTGTGTTTCTAGATATACCATAATGTTGGCAAACCTGTTCGAGTAAACGCCTGTACCATGACGGTGACATTGATTGGCGCCAAGGGCGGACGCATCCGTTGGATACGGTTAGTGTTCCATCAACGATGAGGTCGATGTTGAATTGGCGTTCGACACCAAGACCCTGACAGACCCCGCAAGCACCCAGAGGGGAATTGAAAGAGAACACTCGCGGAGAGAGTTCGGGCATGAAGGCGCCGTGATCTGGGCATGCAAAGTCTTCTGACCAAGCAACTGTATCGCCTTGCTTGGTAAAATGAGAACGCGTTCCTTCAGAGAGTTCCGCATCTTCTGGTGGCGCTTCAAGGCTTTCAATAGCGACTGTGCCGCCCCCAATTTTCAACGCCCCTTCAACTGATTCTGTGAGGCGTTGGCGGCGTTCTCGCGTACATCGCAATCGGTCAATTCGAACATCGATATCGTGACGGAAATTCTTGTCAAGTTCTGGGGGGTTTTCAAATTCGACTTCGTGACCGTTTACCTTGCCGTGCAAGTAACCTTGTTCAACCAGTTGGCGGAAGAGGTCTTGGTGGGTTCCTTTACGTGCTCGGACTGCAGGAGACCAAAGAACAACAGCATGGCCTTCCATGTGCCAAACGATGTCATCGACGATTTCTTGCACCGTTCTACGAGCGACTTCTCTACCGCAGGTTGGACAGTGTGGTTTACCGATTCGAGCCCAAAGCAGTCGTAAATAGTCCTGGATCTCAGTCACAGTGGCTACAGTAGAGCGGGGGTTGTGGGAGCCCTGTTTCTGATCGATGGATATTGCTGGTGAGAGTCCTTCAATGCCATCGCAATCAGCTTTTTTCATCTGCCCAATGAATTGACGAGCATACGAAGAGAGGCTCTCGACATACCGCCGTTGGCCTTCAGCATACAATGTGTCAAATGCGAGACTGGATTTTCCGGAGCCTGAGACTCCTGAAACAACTACAAATTGCCCTCTGGGAAGTTTAACTGTCACGTCTTGTAGATTGTGAGTTCGCGCGCCGCGAACTTCAATCCAGCCTTCATCACCTGGTTGACTCATGGACGCCCCTCACCCTTGACGGGTCGTCAACGGTTCTTCAAGTCCTGCTTTTCCAACTGTTGAAATTAAAACAAGAGGATGAGGTTGTAGAGAATGGGTGGTTCTCAATTCTTTCAAGTGTTGGATTGGAACGTTTATCCTGTTGCACATTGGGTGATTTTAATGTTAAGCAGGGTGAAACCCTCGGGGAATTGGAACTTCAAAACGAACTGGCTCGTCGCTCTCTGGGTGTAGAAATTCAAGGGCAGAAGCGTGCAGACAAACCCGTTTCAACGGATTTGTTTCAGCCCCGTGCAATTCATCTCCAACAACTGGGCAGCCAAGCGATCTCATTGCCATTCGAATTTGGTGACGGCGACCCGTCTCGATGCTGACTTGAATGAGTGAAATTTGGTTATCAGTTTCTGTGACACTCCAATGCGTAATGGCTTCTTTGGCCCCATGAAAACTCGATTTCACTCGCTTGACGTGGAGTTGTTTGTCTTCTACGAGCCATTCCCTTGTCGAACCGGTGTTGTTTTTGGGACGGCCTTCGACCAATGCATGGTATGTGCGATGAACGGCGCGTTCAGCAAATTGAGATTGGATGTATTCCTTATGACGTTCGTGCCGTGCAAAAACCATGACTCCGGAAGTATCTCGATCGAGTCGATGAACGATATGGCACCAGTTTCGTTCATCTTCGAGCCTCACATAATCCACGCATCGGGAATGGAGTGTGTCAACTTCGAGTTTATCGGTTGCAATCGAGAGGAGGCCTGCTGGTTTTTCAACAACGAGTATCGCATCATCTTCCCAGATTACATTGAGGTTGATTCGTTTATGCTTCGGAGTCGGAGGCGGAGTGATTTCTTGGGCTTTGACGCGACTTAAAATTTCAATTTGCATACCAACTTCGACTTGGAACTTGGCTTTGTGTTGGATGGTTCCATCCACTTGGATCCGGCCTTCAGTAAGCATCTTACGTAATTTCCCACGGGAGGTTTCTTTCATGAAACCCGATAATGCCTCAAGAAGGGTTTGTTGTTGAGATGATGTAAATTTCATGTTTCCACCTACAATATGAGTGCGTCACACCACGTGCCTTTTTCACCGCTATGGCCCGGTTCAAGCAACGTTAAACCGTCTGCCAAAACCAAACTGTTGAGATTTCCTGAGCCCTGATATCCTGTCGAATAGGCGAGCATGTTTTCCCCTGATGTATCGATGACTATTCTGCGAAGAATGAGGTCGGTAGGGGATGTTTTGAACCGTTCAGCCAATTGCACTCGAATTCGCTTTTCTTCCACTCCACCTTCTGAAGTTGAGGCCCGCAAAAACGGTGCAACAAGCATTCGAAAAACGACATGGCTGCTTGCAGGGTTCCCGGGAAGCCCGAACAAGGGGGTGCCTTTCCAGTATCCAAACAGAGGGGGGGAGCCAGGTCGTATTTTCACGCGCCAGAATTTAATGTCGCCCTCTTCTTCCATGATCCTACGCACCAAATCCCATTCCCCCATCGATACACCACCTGAAGTGAGGATGAAATCGCATTCTGCTGCTGCCGCATCCAGTTGTTGCCGTAAAGCGTCCATAGAATCCGAAACTGAAGTGTATCGAATTGGGTTGTGTCCAGTCATGCGAACAAGTGAGGTTAGGCCAAAAGAATTGGATTCATAAATTGAGTTGTCAGATAATTCCTCACCGGGTAACTGCAATTCATCACCAGTAGGGAGAATACCGATGGTTGCTTTCTTGAATACTTTCGCAGAAGCGTGCCCCATTGTAGCACAAAGACCGACAGATGACGGTGAGAAAAGTGTGCCTTTGGTAAGTGCGGTTTGGCCGCGTTTGAGGTTCTCCCCTTGCTTTCGGATGAAGTGCTTTTTCCCCTCGTCATGCAGTGTAACTTCTGAACCGTCATCGCTGATTGAACAACGTTCGATGGGAAGGATGGCGTCTGCACCGTTTGGGATTGGTGCACCGGTCATGATTCGAACAGCTTGGCCTGGTTCAATGGTTGTGAGTTGTTCATCGGTACCTGCTTGTAGAGTTTGTTTGATGGATAAAACGGCAGGAGGTTGGGTGGAATCGCTGTATTGAAATGCAAAACCATCCATTGCTGAATTATCGAATCGGGGGTCGTCAACGGTCGATTGAATGTCTTCGGCAAGAATTCTGTTGTAGAGATGGTCCAAGGCAATGGTTTCTGTTCCAATGTTGAGTGTATGTTGTCGAAGAATGGTCAAAGCCTCATCATACGAAACAAAGTATGGGACCTCGGACATGGACATTCCAAGTGGTTGGTGTGTTTGACTTTCACGGTAATGAAATTAAACAAAAAGTTCTGTTATTCGCTTCACAGAAGCAATGAGTAACACTGCAATCAGTATGTTTTGTACGGTTTTCGGTCTCGCCCGTTGTGAACCATACTTTGAGCCAAGCAACCCACCGATGCCTACGGCGAAGAGAAACGGTAGGAGGGTGGACATCTCAAGGGTGAGTTGCCCAGAGGCTGTAGCCCCAAGAAGTCCCGCTGCAGAATTCACCCAGATAAACAAGGCTGCTGTTGCAGCAGCAGATTTCGGTGTAGCCCATTTTTTCAAGAGTAATATTGGAGAGAGGAAAATTCCCCCGCCGACACCGATGATCCCACTCAAAAATCCAATTCCCCCACCAAAAGAATACGCTTGAATCGGTTTTGGTTCGAAGACTTGAGTTGTGGAGTTTTCTTCATTGAGCAGTAGGCGTAACGCAGCATAAAGAAGGGTGAGGGAAAGGAGGGTGTCGTAGACTGCTCCATCAACCTTGAGATATCCTCCGATGAAAGCAAAGGGAATACTGGCTACAATGAACGGTAAAGATTTGGAGACTGTGTGGTGACCTGATTGAGAATAGTGGTAGAATGCTATGCCGGCCACAGCGAGGTTGAGGACCCAGGCGTGTTGTTTCAACCATGCGCTGTCCATTTGGCTGTACGTCGTCAGTGAAAGAACAGCAAGATAGCCAGAAGCTCCACCGTGACCAACGCTCGAATACAGTATAGAAATGAAGAAAAGGCCGATGCAAAGAGCAAGGAGGGCAAAACCCTGTTCCATCCTCTGGCCTCAGTCGAAGTTCATTGTGTGGCCGCACTCTGCGTATGCACAAGTAACGGTGTAACGAGATTTCTTTGGTTTTGGAATTTTTAGCATTGAACCGCACATGTCGCATTGGACTTTGAGCGTTTCAGGTGCAGCAGCTTTCGGTGCATCACCAAGAGTGCGCCCAACATCTTGAGACCATCCAAGAGAATCTGTGTATTTGTCAGCCTTGACGTTCATTTTCTTTTGTTTCAAAGAGAGGCGCATTCTCCGCTTTCTCTTCTTGGGCTGGGAGCCTTTAGGTGCCTTTGCCGCCATGGGTATCAACTACCGCTTGGCATCGTTGTATTCAATTACTTCGGCTAAATTCTTCACCGAGATATTCTGAAATCCCGTTCACGGGATTGTGAACGATATGTCCGTTCTTTTCCAGTTCTTCAACAAGTGGAGGTCGAGCATGTGATGGGTCAGTGTGGTACACAACCACTTCCTTCGCCTCACAAGCTGCAGCGAAATCTACAATTTCTTTTTGTCCAGCATGGGTGGAAAAGGAATAGGATTCCCATTCAAGTGAAATATCGGTCTCGTTTCCAAAAATATTTATTTTTCCTTCGTTTTGTAATTTACGACCACCGGTATTTGACGCTTGATAACCCGTGAATAAAATCGCATTTTTATTGTCCTGGCGTAAACGATTGAGATACCATATCGAAGGGCCACCCTGAAGCATTCCGGATGTTGAAACAATAACGTCTGCCTCAAGTGCTTTCTTCCGATCCGATTTACTTGAAACTCTCCGACACCACGACCATGCTGTTTTCATTGCTTCAGGATCACGGAGGGTTTCAGGATGATTCATTTGCATTTTAGCGATTCGTTTTCCCATACCATCAACGTGAACGTTGAGGTGGGGTAGGTGTTTGTACAGGCGCATGACAACGTCTTGGGTTCGTCCGTTTGCAAAAGCCGGTATCAACACTTTACCTCCGCGGTCGATGACGCGTTGAACGTGATTGATGAATCGTAGCTCTTCTTCCTGAAGAGGTGGGTGGTTACGGCCACCGTATGTACCTTCTACGAACAGTGTATCGGTCTTGACGGGTTTGGCGCCGCTTGTAAGAGGTGAATCTCGAGTATCAAAATCACCTGACAACAGTATTTTTCGTTCTGGAGTTTCGATATGAAGCATCGCTGCACCCGGTATATGTCCTGCTTTGTGCAGTTCTAATTTCCATTCCTCTTTCATCCAAGGTTCGTTAAAAGCATGTATATTCCATGAATCTAATGCTGTGTCAATATCGCGTTTATCCCAAGCAAGCGGATATTTTTCAATTGAACTTACTTTATGACAGTCATACCACATTAATTCAGAAATTTGTGCAGTTAATGCGGTACCGTGCAAACGAGTTCTATGGTTGGCACACAACCAAGGAGCCATTCCGAGGTGATCAACGTGAGAATGGGTGATGACAGCGTCCCGAACTTCTGGAGCTTCTGAAGGATATCGAGGTGGAGTGGTCGGGGCTAAACCGTAGTCCAAGAGTAATCGTGTTTGTTTTGAATCTTCAAGCATAATTCCAACGTTACCGACTTCATCACCGCCACCAAGATAATGATAGCGTATTCCTTTTTCTGGATGCTCTGTTGGGTAGGAACTCGTCCGACCTGGTGAATAGAAAACCATGTGAATCATACTTCGGTCTACGCTACATGACTTGAAGTTGATTCTATTTTGTACACCCACCCCTCAGTTTCCATTGGAGTCAGTTCGGAAGGGTTCGTTCAAAATTTCATAGGTTGTTAAGGGGTTAGGTTAAGTGCTTGTCGCGACCATATTCTACGGGGCATACTCACGTTTTCTTCCATCCCTTTCTACGTCATACTCACATCTGTCAATCTTTATCACTCCACCGGAAACGAAGGGGTGTTAGGATACAACTCTTTTTCATCGTTCATTTTATCAATTTCATTTCCTATCCAAATTTTATCTTGTAAAATAAAGAAGAATACACTTCTCTCTTTTTCAAAAAAATCTTTCTCGGAAGAACCCTAAATCCACTGGAACTTGTAATTCCTTTCGATTCAAGCGAAGAAGACATGAACCAGACCGCCATCCAAACATCATGACAAGACAACTTCATCACAACTTTGTTGTCGATGAAGACCGATGTTTTGGATGTGCAGCATGCATTGCATTATGCCCAGTCAATGTCCTTACTCTCATTGATCGCCTTGCGGTTGTTGATGAAGAGAACTGTACTCATTGTGAACTCTGCATACCATCATGCCCTGTTTTCGCCCTCGATATTGTATCTCAAAAGGTGGAAAAATGAAATCGGTCGTTTTTGTTGGTGGAACGATATCAAACATGATATCAGCCATAGAAATGAGCAGTGAATATGTTGTTACCGTCATTGAATTAAACGCTGAGATAGGGTTGCCATGCACAGCACCTGGACACATTCAAAATCTCGATTTACTCAAATCATATCTTGATTCGAGCCAAATGGAATTTTTACAACCATACCCTCTCACAAGAGGATATACACTTCGTTCAGAATGGGTCTTGAAACACCTTGGCTCGATAGCAGCTCACAAAGACGTCAACATTCTTACCCGAACCCGAATCACTGAATGCTTCGTTTTGGGTGATACGGTCACTGTAGAATACATCGGGGCTGGTTCCAAAGATTCGGGGCAAATCGAATGCAACTATGTTGTCGATGATCGTCAATGGACGTACAGTGCACCAGGTTCTAAAAGTCATAATCTCGGCACTTTAGACGTAATTCACACTCCTGATTTTGGGGAATTTATACACATGCACGGAGGTACATCACTTCTCAGCGATTGTTCGAACCTCCCAGAAAACATCTATTCTCTACAACGGCATGAAGGTCTCACCGAAGTTTGGCAAGAATCACCCGTTTGGTTTCCAAAGAGAGGCTGGATTGAAACCATCACCTGTTTTCTTCCTAAATCAATCGAAAACCGCACTATTGACGCCCAGATTCTCGAAGGCCGTCGCGTGGTGAACCGAATAAACAACAGTGATTAGGTGTTACCAAACACACCACCTTAAAACCCCCCGCCCCCGCCACAAGATTGCAGAGCACTGCTGAGGGGGTATCAAAATGGCAGAACATCCAATGGCTGATTTACGAAAAAAACTGAAAGAAGCAAATCTTCTCGTTAAACCAACAATGAAGTCTTGGTTCAAAGCAATCCTTCTACTGGTTGTGGTTTGTTCGCTGTACAGCGCCCATATTTACCTCCCGTTGAAGTTCGGTTTAATGCTTATACCGATTACAGCTCTCTTTTCAACAACGTTGGCAATGACTGGACATGAAGGCGTTCACTCCTCTGCTTGCCAATCCAAGGCCGGTAACACATCACTTGCAGCCATTATCTTCCCTCTTTTTGCAGGATTCTCTATGGAATATTGGCGAGAGAAACACAACGTCAAACACCACGCGCACCCTAACGTTGTCAATGTTGATCCAGATATTCACTCATGGCCCTTTACTTTCAGCCAGGAAGAATACAAAACAAGCGGTCCAATACGAAGGTTCTTCCAACGCCACCTTCAAGGTTGGACGTTCTGGCCGATATCACTACTTGTTGGACATCTCATGCGTTTTGATGGATTGAAATACATCGCTACCAAACCTTTCAAATCCAAGAAAAAGAGAATTACGAAAATTTGGCTTCTTGATACCGCACTCATCCTTGTCCACTTTACTTTGTGGTTGGCTTTACCAATATTACTTGGGCTATCGTGGCAAGTTACTTTCGGATTTTATGTTCTGTTGTGGAGTTTGGTTGGTACATGCCTTACAGCAATTTTCATTGTGGGTCACGCTGGACGACCAATCATTACAGAGTACGACCAAAACTGGCGCTTACAAATTGAAACAGCGCGTCGAATTAAACTCGGACGTATCGGGTCGTTCTTCTTCGTTGGTCTTGATTATCAAATTGAACATCACCTCCTTCCGGCTATGTCACATTTTAACCTACCAAAAGCAGCACCGCTCGTGAAAGAATATGCGGAAGAACGAGGATGGAAGTATGAAGAACTCGGTTTCTTCCGAGCTTTATGGCAATCAACCGTATCTCTCCACCATGCATGGAAAACCCCCTCTCTTGTCTTGGATGAAAAAGGAGAACTAAACGACCCGCTCGAAGCCTGAAAACCTCTTCAAAGGCAAACCCCCAGGCACGTCCATGGCGGCGACTGAACGATTGTATCTCAACAGCATTGAATCGGGGTACTTTACTGAGTTTAATGCAGAAGTAACAGCCGTAATGGACGATAAAATTGCTCTTGACCGAACACTTTTCTATCCTCTTGGAGGTGGCCAAAATTGGGATACTGGCACCATAAACGGTCCAAACGGGGCAGTTGCTGTCCAAGAGGTTCGCGGCCGAAATGAAATATACCATTCTGTTGGAAAAGATCACCAATTTTCAGTAGGTGATGAAATCCATGGCTCTGTTGACTGGCAAAGAAGGCATGCTCACATGCGCATGCACACCGCACAACACCTCGTATCAGGCGTCGTTTACGAATGTTTTAACGGCGCTCGGACCGTTGGAAATCAAATCCACGATGACCGCTCTCGGATCGATTTTAACCCGATTTCATTTACACCTGAGATGCTTGAAGAAATCACCACACAAGTCAACCTCCTCATCGATGCAAACCATCCTGTAACGGATTCTACGATGACCAGGTCAGAAGTCAATTCTGAGATGCCACCCGAACGGACAAACATGGACCTCCTTCCTTCATCTGTGAAAGAACTGAGGGTTGTAAAAATCGGTGATAACCTCGACTTATGCCCTTGTGCAGGCACGCACGTAGGACAACTTGGAGAAATTGGCCATATTGAAATCACCGGTAAAAAATCCAAGGGTAAAGGCACACAGAGAATAACCTATGAACTGCACATTCCAGAACTTACCGCCAATCCAAGCAGTAAAT
>DAXG01000002.1:16910-17129 GCA_002506275.1 Euryarchaeota archaeon UBA259
ACCAAGATAATAATCTTTTTATATTTTTTACAACTCATAAAATAATTAAATATTATTCATTAATTATCATCATCAAGCAAATCACCGACTTCAGAAAGAACCTTTTTCCACTCCTTTCTTTGGTTTTGCAATTCCTCGAAAATTTCCTTTTCGACGGTCTCTTTTGACAGGAGAGGCGCTTTTTGGGCGTTTTTTGCAGCCTCTAAACGGTCCGTTAAC
>DAXG01000033.1:0-5263 GCA_002506275.1 Euryarchaeota archaeon UBA259
TTTCATCGACAGCCTCGACGCGCATCACAAGGATGGCTTCAGTGTTCGATTTACGAGCCAGATACCAGCCGGATTGTTCTGTTGATTGGCCGGAGGTGAAGCGTACTCGTACACCGTCGATGGTCGAGGATTCGAAATCTGAAAAGGCATTCTTGATGGCCTCGACGGTCTCCAGTTTCTTTTCTTCAGGGCATGGGATTTTGACTTCTCCAGTCGTTGGTAAATTAGGGGCGAGACGGGTGAGTTCTTGGCTGAAGGTTTTCCCTTCAGTTCTTGACCAGAGTTCAATCAAGCGAGCGGCGTTGTACAACGAACAATCAAAACCGTACCAACCACGGTCTGCCATGAAAATGTGGCCACTCATTTCCGCAGCCATCAACGCATCAGGATGTTCGGCTAAGACTCGTTTCATGAACGAGTGCCCGGTCTTGGCCATCATCGGACGGCCACCAGCGGTTACAATTGCTTTCTCAACGTTCATTGAGCACTTGACATCGTAAATCAACAAGTCTTTGCCTTCTTCAGTACCTACGACATCATCGGCCAGTAAAGCGATGAGTCGGTCAGGATAGACAAAATGACCCCGTTCATCAACAGCACCGATTCGGTCACCGTCACCGTCAGCACCGAGTCCGAACTCGCAACCGTTTTCGACAACTGCCTTGCCCAAATCGACCATGTTCTTTGGACGGGTTGGATCTGCACCGTGGTTAGGTTCACTCGCATCCCAATCGCAGTACAGGTCAATGTGCTCGCATCCCATTCGGTCAAGTAAAGCCGTCATGGCTGGCCCAGGAACTGCGTTTCCGCAATCAACGGCCACCTTGACTGGACGAGCAATCGGCCCAGTGGATTCGAGAATGGCATCGAGATATGTATCCAGGTGAGGGGTATCGGTGATTTCTCCCTCTCCTTCTCGGAAGTCACCGGCAAGGAACACATCCTTCAATTCTTGAATTTCTTCACCCGCAAGAGGCAAGGTTCCACGGCACATTTTGAACCCGTTGTGGGTTGGCATTGGGAGGTGACTCGCGGTGACCATGACGCCACCATCGACTGGAAGTGTCCAACAGGCATGATAGACGCAACCGGTCGATACAATTCCTAAGTCGAGGACTTTGACGCCACCATCCACCAGACCACGCATCAGTTCGCTGGTCATTGCTGGTGACGAATCACGAATATCCCGACCGACTGCAAATGTTTCGCATTCTAGGTATGTTGCCATTGCTCGTCCAAGTCGATAAGCAAAGGCAGGTGTTAACTCGCCGGTGCCATCACCGTTCGCGAGTCCGCGTATATCGTAGGCTTTGAAACACTGAACCGGCCATTCGTCCATGTAATTGCTACCGCCTTTTCCCTTTCAAGGGTGCTGTTTGATGCTTATCTGCGCATGATGGCTGTGAGGATGAAAAAGAACGTAAAGGCCGCAATCATCTGAAAGATAACATCGTAAAAGAACGCAAGATACGTTGTGACGAGTAAACTTGGAATTGAGAAACTGAGAAGCCGCCTCCACGTCAGCAGCCTCTTCGGTGGCTCTTTGAGGTACGGCGAGCCAGGCATGCCATCACCTCAGAACGATGTTCGGCATGCGCCTTGAACCACAATTTCGACCAGTGCGCCTGCGGGTAATGCGGCTGCAGCGAAAGCGGCTCGTGCGGGTCGGACTTCGATGTCTTCCACCCAAGCGCCGTAGACTTCGTTCATTGCTGCAAAGTCGTTGATGTCTGCCAGAAGAACTTGAGCAAAGCAGAGATTGTGTTTTGATAATTGGGCTGCAGCAAGCAGAGCGTCGATTTTATCCAAAGCACCTTGCGTTTGAGCCTTGACATCATCGCCCGCTTCAACATCGATTTGACCTGAAAGCCAGATGGTTCCACCTGCTTTGACGCCCGCTGAATACGGTCCGTACTTGTTCGCGCCTTCCAATTCGATTTGCTCCTTCTCCATGAGCACGCCTTGATGTCGGCTGACTTAACTTCTCGCAACAAGGCGATGCATTGAGGTTGGGTTGTTGACTGCAGCAAGCATGCGCACCTGTTGGGTCTTGGACCATCCTGCGCACGTACGACTTCTTGCACCGTTTTTGAGGGCGGGTCAAAGCAACGATGTCATCATCGCAACCAAGCGCCTCGAAGTCGAACAAATGCTTGAACAAGGTGACGGTCACATTCCACGCCGACAAACGCACTGGGTTGAACGCCCAGTTGGTGAATCACGCCGCAAGAAAGCGCTTGCTCGATGGCGTTCAAGCCATCGGTTCTTACGCCAGTGCAACCAACAAGGCGAGCCGATTCAACGTGTTGTGAGCATCGGTGCTCCGTTGGAATTGATGGCTTGGAAATCACCTTTTTTGCGGCGAAAAATAAGTTCCATCACGCAGCGTTGGTACATCACCGATACCGAGGTCAATCACACCGCTCACAATCTTGCGCTCAAATCAGCAACCGATGTTGTACTTCCGACGCACTGGAAGGAAGACTTTGATGGCGGTTTCTCCTCCAATCTCGGCGGCATTCGCTTGCATCGGCTTGATGGAGTGCACGGCCATGTCCATTTGCGTCCAGCTCAACGCCCGTCATCGGTAAGTCAACCGCCTCGGGTTCTTGTTCGAAGGCTCATCGGTAACGGCATTCATGACGACGATGAGTTGCTTGAATTCCCTGATGACATGCTCGATGGTCTACAGATTACATCCGCTGACGAGGAACACTCGATGGGCGATGTGTGGTCTCTTGACCGGCAACTTGCTGCCCATGATGCAGTCATCACTCAGTCGGTGACGCTGGCCAGTGAGGCTGCGTTACTTGGGACACCGACGCTTCTGCTTTCCAAAGCAGAACGAGGCTTCCTTGACCGTTTGGAATCCGAAGGCCACCCGTTGTTTCGGTGGAAGAAAGCATGTGAAGGAGATGAATGGAAGAACTTGCATGCACAGTTTCTCACCGGTATTCATCTGACCGATGCTCTAGAACCTGAAGAATGGCCAAATGCTCGGCAACATCTTGCGGAACTGCTCAAATCCGAACTCATTGATTGAGCCAATTTTTCAAAATGGTGAGATGATCGCCGGCGAACTCAACTTCTCCAGAGAGAAGCGTTTCAATCGGCCAGAACCGAGCATCAGCCGCATCGTCTCCAGCGACCGGTTGTTGGTGTTCATCAACTTGAATTTCATAGACCACGCTCACAATGTGTTTGCGAGGGTCACGTTTCGGCTCACCCATGACCATCAGGAGTTTTGCATCAGATCCATCCATGCCCGTTTCTTCCTTGAGTTCACGCAAAGCCGCATGCATCGGGTCTTCATCGCGTTCAACAAATCCACCAGGGAATGCCCATGCACCCTCCATTGGAGGGAACTTCCGCTGAATGAGCAAGATTTCATCGCCTCTGCGCACAGCAGAATCAGCAGCCAGAGCAGGATTCAACCACCCGTTGCATTCGTCGCACACGGTCATACAATTACTCTCCAAACCGTCGTCGTCGTTCTTGGAATGTGCGAATCGCTTTCAGCAAGTCTTTCTTCTGGAACGACGGCCAAAACACATCAGAGAAATACAACTCTGAATACGCCATCTGCCACAATAAAAAGTTGGAAATCCGTTCTTCTCCACTCGTTCGAATAACCAAATCAGGGTCGGGCATGTCACCGGTGTACAAACGCTTTGAAACCGCTTTTTCATCGATATGTTCGAGTTCAAGTTCGCCAGCAGCATGCTCTTCAGCAATCGAGCGTATGGCGTCAATCATTTCTTCTCTGCTGCCGTAAGCAAGACATACAGTGAATACGAAGTCGTTGTATTCTGCCGTTTTGTGTTCGGCATAATCAATAGCATCATTGACGCTTTTCGGCAGAAGTTCGCGACGGCCAATGACCTGAACTTTGACCTTGTTTTCGTGAATACGAGGGTCGTCTGCGATTTCGCGCAGGCCTTCATTGTACAGTTTGAACAGCGTTTTGAGTTCTTTTTCAGGCCGGTTCAAGTTCTCAGTGGAAAGGGCGTAAACGGTCAGCCAAGGAATACCAATTTCTAACGTCCAGTCAAGAACCCGTTCAAGCTTTTCTTTTCCGATGCGGTGGCCAATGCCTGTTGCAAAGTTGCTCTTCCAAGCAAAGCGACGGTTACCGTCCATGATGATGGCGAGGTGTTGAACCTTGACATCGTGTTCGAGGACTTCTCGTAGAAGTTTGGACTCAACCGCATGGCCAAGCACATCCCCCATCCGTTCCGAGATACCCATGGTCACCGCCTCCATGCCTGCGTAGCGTACACATCGTATGATGTCATCCCCTGCGTATGCTCCAGCCGAAAGGCGAGACTTGAGAACCTCCACCCCTTCGCATGAGCATGGACGAACCAGCATGGTGGCCTTCTGGCATTGCGCTCTCTTCCATTGACGAAGTGCGTTCTGAAGGTATACTTCGAACCTCGTTTGGAAAAACAACGGCGTGGGATTTTGAATCCTACCTTCAACCAAATCAGTGGAACACTTCACCTGAACTTGGCGTACAGTGGGGCGATTGGGATTTTGAAGTTCAAACCGTCGAGATTCACTCGGTGACGCAGCACGGTCTTGTTGTCACCCTGAACGACGCATATCATGCATCCATTCTCCCGTTCGGAGTTGGTGACGATGTCTCGAGGCTGTCTCGATACGAACCCTGGAACAGTGCACTGCTGGAGCAGTCGGTGTTGCTCCCCATTGCAGGATGGACGGTTGATGGAAACGACAGAATCTTAATTTATCCACGCTATGAACTCAAGCCATTTGATGGCCAAACGTCAACGGTGATGGACGTCACCCGTCAACTTGGAGCAATGCACACCGCACTGGTTAAGTTCTCTACACCGAACACTGAACGTCGCTGGAACGACCGTTTGAAAGCGATTGAAGACGAATTGAAATCCAACACAATGTGGCGCGCCCCCCACGCCAACGCTACCGTGGGCCTACCTCGCCTCCACCTCTCGTTCAATTCGCTGACCGATATGGACGGCGTGCTGAACTTCGTACCCATGTCCCGTTCATTGGCAGAACACCTGCTGTGTGAAAACGACCGTCTTCCTTCACTTGCAACGTTGATGATACTCGAACACCAGTGGGCTCGAAGAGACGGTTTGAACGAACAGCAGCGCCAAGAGTTGTTGGAAGTTTGGGGCAAATCCGTGCCTGCTGAATGGTCAAGCCGTACAGCGTTATCCACCGTTCGCGGAGGTGCTTGGGTCTGGCGATACCATGCAACGCTGCTCGAGTT
>DAXG01000033.1:5312-5548 GCA_002506275.1 Euryarchaeota archaeon UBA259
GATGTTTCACGTCTTCAAGCGCATTTGGGTACCTTACGTATGTGGAAATCGGGTCAATGGGTTGGCATAACCGGCCTTGCGGTCGCTTTTTTCTCGTATCGCATGGATACATTTGCACCCGAACAAAGTCTCGTTTTGGCCTTGCTGAGTCTTGGAGCAGTGGTAGCGTCCAACGCCGTGTATCGATTTAAAGATCCGAAGGCGTATTGATTAAGCGTTCAACATCATCCTTGCAT
>DAXG01000018.1 GCA_002506275.1 Euryarchaeota archaeon UBA259
AGCGTTTCACGCGTCGGTACCCTCGAGTCCGCCATCTCTTCATTCACAAGCCTAAGTACACGCGAACCTGCTCTCTTGCATCATCGTCCTCAATACCTTTCGCGGACAGTAACCAGTGAATGTAACGCGGGTCTTCAGCTTGGACTTCTACAATGTCTCGGCCTCTGTGTCGTCCGAATGCAAGAATCATTTGCTCTCCATCTTTGCGTATTTTCCCAATCTGGTCGACCGGTTCTAAATCCCCTAATCCCCGCCCCAATTGGCTTGCATCAGACGAGATGCTTCCATGAACAGCCCAACGCTCGAGTTCTTCGAGCGAATGTCGAAACGATGGCGCATGGTCGACCGAAAGTCGCCAAAACAGAAGCAGTGATGCAGCAGCATCGGCAGCAGCCGTGTGGGCGTTCTCTAACGAAATACCATGCCGTGCGCACAACGCTCCAAGGTTGTGCGGCCGAGGAAGTTTGAGTCGTCGAACCAGTTCATAGGTATCCATGACTGCTTTTGGACGAGGCATACGCTTCCCAAGCCGTAGAAATTCACCTTCAAGCATCTCAAGGTCGAATTTACGAACATTATGCCCAACGATGACTGAACCATCAATCAGTTCAGCGACTTCCTCAACGATGGATGAGAACCTTCCTTTTCCTCGCACGTCACTGTCGTAGATGCCGTGGACGTTGCTTGCTCCATAGGGGATTGGTCTACCAGGGTTGATCATCCGCTCATAATGAATAGGTTCGCCGTCTGGTGCAGCACCAATGAGGGCAATTTGTACGATTCTATCCGAAGATGTTGAGATGCCCGTTGTCTCCAAATCAAAGGCGAGCACGCGCTCACCGTCAAGGATATTCGGGGCCATAAAGAATCAACAACGCTGACCCCCCTTGAACATCTCGCTGTATTCTCAAGCAACAGTAAAGGCCATATTTTGTCTCCACTACCGTGGGAGTGTGGGTTTCCTCGACCGTTTCAAACAAGCCTTTGGCGTGAAGGCTGAAAATTCAGAGCCGACGGCGTCGGAATACCGAGATCCCCTTGAGCAACAGATGACCAAAGAACACGCTGCCCGTCAGCAAACCGTCATCGATGAAGCGATGTCTGAACTTGAACGTGAGAATCAGCAGCTTAAGCCTGAGCAAGTTTCAGATTCACCACCAGATTACGATGTTGGAGAGGTTGAACTCGAAGACTTGTTTACCGAAGAAGAAACCGAATCTGACCACTCTTTGTTGAACATAATTGAGCACGAATCTGTAGAAGAATTGGGCGACCACCTGGAATCGGTTCAGATTGTTGGCGATTTACCTGAAGAAGTTGAACTCTGACCGCAAACTCCCGCTTTACGAAACCGAATCGGGCCGAGAGTATCGCCCCAAGAATTAGATAGGGTGAGTTTTCAGCAATTTCCATGTGGCAAGGAAATTCCGGGCGTATGCTCCGTTCTCTCGCCATGGTCGCTTTACTTGTCTGCTCCAGTCTTGTTGCTGGCTGCACCGGTGGGCTGAGCTCGACCGTCGACCCCCGTGCAAATCTCACCGCATACCCTCTTCAAATCCAGGAGGGCGAAACGGTCACTTTCGATGCACGGTCGTCAGAACCCATTGAAGGCATCATCACCGAATTTTTGTGGGATTTTGGTGACGGGCAGACCAGTGAGACGGCAACAGGTTTTACTTCACACCGGTATTCAACGTTCGGTATTTTCACGGTTAAATTGACCGTGGTCAATAACCAAGGGGGTGAAGATTCAGCAACTTCCACCATCAATGTCAACGGGGCCCCGGTTCTCAATCTTACGTATCCCGAATCCATTCGCTCCGGCGATTCAGTCATGCTTGATGCGAGCAGAAGTTTGGACCCCGAGGGCGACCTTCTCCGCTATGCTTGGGATTTGAATTGGGCAGAAGACAGCGATGGTGATGGCGATATGCGAAACGATATCGATGCTTCAACAGAAACTGTACTGTTGCCTACCAACCGCTCGGGCACTGTTCAATGCAGTCTAACCGTAACAGATTCAGCTGACGCCTTTGTCAAGGAATTATTTTCACTCGAGATTAAGTCTCGCAAGTACGAGGTGTCTTGGGAGTCGAAAGAAGTGGAGTTCACATGGGATGAATACCTCGACCAAGGCCAAGAGTGGCAAGGCAACATCACTCCTGGTGCCGAGGGAAGAGTCATCAGTTTCAACGGCCTTCTTGAGCTCCAACAAGACCTCCTCGCTCCACAAGACAACTTTACCCTTAGCGTTTTGATTGTCAACGATAACTACGAAAAGAACGCTCAGACCGATGGAGGAAATTTAACTGCGAACGAATCCTCTTCTGCTGCATTGTCCGCCAACAACATGAACCCTTCAGGAGAAGACGGAATCTATGATTCGGATTCAGCAGAACTCCTTCTCGAACAATTACTGATGGCCTCGGGCACACGTAAAGGGCAGGGGACATGGGTTTGGTCGGTTACCGCTCAACAAGCAGATCCAGACCCGTTGTTTGAGGGGGCCCCCGACCCAGACCCCGGGAACGATTGGACGCTCACCGTCACCATCACCGTTCTTGTTCCAAAACTTACTGAAATTGCTTATGAGTAACCACTTTGCTCGATAAAAAGGTGTAAGAAGCGGGAGCACTTCGGATGAGTTGATTGCCATGGTCGATACCGTAGAAATTAGCCGAGTAAATATTCGCGATTCCCTTTCAGTCGATGTTTCAGTCTGGATGAACCATCCAAACGACATGGATTTCCGCCCCTCCCTTTCCGTTTCTGGAACGACCTTCACCATCAGCAGCCAATCCGACGGTTCTTCGCTTGCATCTGTTGAACTTGATGAGGCTCAAATGGAAGCGGTCGTTCGAGACCAAGCAGCAGAACTTCGAGTTAAATTCCATGTGCAAGGCATGCATGGCCGATTGAAAGACATCCACCCCATTCTTGCCGACGGTAAGGCAAAGAAACTGGCCACTGCCAACTGGAAAACCACTCAAAACGTCTCATTTGAGTGATTTTTGCCCCATGGGACTGCCATGGTTTCTTTGATATGGGTTAACAGAGTTTTTCGATTTATGTCTCCCCAGAAAAAAGGCAAGGGTTCTCAAAAGAAAGCAAGATTTGAACGGTTAAAGATAGAAATTCTCAATTTCGTTGGGGCAAACCCCGGTTGTTCTGCTCAATCGATTGTGGCTAACCTAAGCCACGACCGCGCAATGCGAAACCATGGATTAACGCCACGGAAAGTTGGATTCTTTATCCCCCGCCACCTCTCAGAATACCTCGTATGGTGGCAAGACCATACTGCGGGTCGGCGCGTTTACGGCGAATCAGGTTGCACCGAAGCGCCAAAAATTCAGCAAAATTAGACCTTTTATCGGGGTTTAACTCATGTATCAAGCGCGATGTGCGCAGGGCATGGGAAAGTCCGTTGCGGCGTATTTTGACCTTGATGGGACGCTTTTAGACGCCTCGAGTGAAAAAACCCTGGCCGCTTATCTTGGACGAAAGCGCCCGTGGAGAATTCCATACGGTGCAGTCGCATGGTCCTTCGGCCTGATTTCAAACCTACTCCGGGGGCGCTCTTTCTACGATGCTGCCCGAAACCGCGGGCATTTTTCCCTCGCTTCATGGAGCGTCCTTGAAACGTTCTCACAACGCATCGCCAACCAGCATCTCTCGGGAAAAATCACACAAGAGGCGAGGGATTCCCTCCACTGGCACAAGTCCCAAGGACATCGCATCGTTTTGGTTACCGCTACAATCGCTCCAATGGCTGAAGCCATGGCCGAAGTCCTTGGAATGGATGCAGTATACGGCTGCGGTCCTGATGTAAGAGAAGGAATTCTCAGCGGTTCAGAACGTGGATGGTCGGTCCCTCGGCGAAAAGGCAAGATTGCCATTGTTGAAGCAGATGCGTTGAAGCATGGCCATGAACTTGAGGAATGCTATGGATACGGCAACACGATGGCCGACTCTTGGTTTATGCGGACGACCGGCCATCCAGTCGCTATCAATTCCAAAGGTGCGTTTCGACAATTTGCTGAGGACCAGAATTGGGATATGCACGATTGGAAACTCAAATCCTGAGGCAGCGGTTGCACTCAAACAGGACAAGAGCGGCCCCACCGCGATTCGAACACGGGTTGCTGGCTCCGCAAGCCGGCGTGATATCCAAGCTACACTATAGGGCCTTGTAGTCGGGCCACTAACCGATTGGATATAAGCGCAACGGGTTGCTTTTCGGGGGTTTTGGATGGACTGAATACAAGCCTTCATGATAGAAAGGCCCTTGGTCGTATCATGGCGGTTCATCTCTCTCGGCGTGTGGATTTCCCAATGATTGACAGCGCCCAGATTGCGTACTTCCCGCGCATTTACGATTTGGCTCACCGGTTTTTTGAAGAGTGTTGGGAGCCCATTTGTGGAATCCCTTACCCGACGATGTTACTCGAAAGAAAAATTGGCTTTCCAATCGTCCATATTGAAACAGATTTCATCACTCCTCTACGCTATGGTGACACCGTACATGCCACCATCTGGCTTTCGAAAGTTGGTTCGAAATCATGCACTTGGGCGTATCGATTTCACAACCAAAACGAAGAAGTCGTTTGGGAATCTTCTCATGTCACCGTATGCGTAGACATGGATTCGATTTCCCCCATGGTTATTCCTGAAGACATTCGAGCAGGTTTACTTCACCACACATCGGAGGGTCAGCATGAGTGATTCCAACGTAGACATATTGCCGAAGAAGGAGAGCGAGGGAGTTGACCTCGGGTTTTCCATGCGAATGGACGAAAGTCAACCGGAATCCGAAATGCCTCCGGATTTGTTTGCGGTCCGCCCAGATACCAAAGGCCCTCGAACGGTAGGCATTTTGCTTCTTTTCGGCGCGTTGGTGTTGTTGGGTCAGGCGTATGGGGATATTGGCCTTCACAATGCTGCAGACCTTTCAAACGAAGAGGTAGGAGCGATACTTGACGTTCCAAACAGTCAAGGAGATGGCAGCAATGAAGTCACCGTTGATGAGTACCAAACATTCCATGATGCAGCTCGTGAATCAGGCGGCTATGCCCTCAGGGGCTATGGAATGGTTTTTTCGAGCCTGCTGTTAATTACGGGCGGCATCATGCTGATTTTTCTTAACGGACTTGGGGCTAAACTTGCCATCAGCGGAGCAGGAACTGGACTGGTTACCGGGACAGCGGGAAGCCTCATGATTAAAGGAGCAGCAGACGCACATTTGGAAGGAGTTTTGTTACTTACATATGAAATTACTACCTATTTCTGCGGCGTGTGCATGGTGATGTGCCTCGGTATTGCAGCCTTGCCAATGATCAATGCCCGAGCACGGCTTGCACTCTATCCTGCGAATAAAGTCACGTTAACCACAGACGATGAAGAATAGTGTTAGTCGGAACTGGGCCGTGGCCATTTTTTCGAGAGAACTTTCTTCAAATCATCATCCATTGTCGCATTCCACCAATCACTGCCTTGCCAAATGGCGTATCTTCCGCGTATGCCTCGTAAATCGGCTCCCGCAAATTTACAATTTCTAAAGTTTGAAAGATTGAGTCTCGCCTTTCGCAAATCTGCTCCACGGAAATCGGAGCCGTCAAACGCTGATTTCATCAAATCGATTTCGACCATTGATGCTCTCTTGAAGTTGCATTTGGTGAAGTCGCCCTCAGTCAAGTCAGCGTTGTCGAGTATCGCCCTGCGAAAGTCCGAACCCGAATGCCTTCCCTTGCGCAGTATCGCATCTTTGTGATTTTGAAACGACCAATCCAATACTTCAGCAGCCTCGCTCTCTGATTCACGAGGGTCGTCCCCTCCGCCGCCTGACATGACCATCTGAACGCCTCACTTGGTTGAACGCTTGTTCAGATGTTCTTGACCTTCTGGGCTGAGTACTGCATAGCGGTTCTTATCTTCACTGCCGCTTGGAATAATCAAGAATTCGCGCTCTCGCAATCGATTGAGATAGAGTGAAAGGTTTCCAGGCGATTCTATCCCAGCATCTTCAAACAGTTGATTGATGACGCGTGGAGGGCTGTCCATGATGCCCTCTACATCTCGAAGATAGTGGATGGCGCCGAGCACTTGATCCGGTTTTCTCTTGAGAGAATACGTTTCTATCAGCGTTTTGAAATCAGCGCCTCTGCCAGGTAATCCCGACGCTTTTGCAGCATCAACTGCTGCATTGAGCACCTCTTCGCGTGCCACTTTCAATCGGCCAATCATGATGCTCCAAGAATCATCTTGGCGTAGGTGAGAGAGTCTTTCTTCTATTTCAGTTGGAGAGCCATCCAACTCAAATTCGACGTCACTTGCAGTTACAGATATCTTAGCAGACCTGTCCAAAGTGACCCCTCTTCACAAGACTCTATCCGTACGTCTCTCTTAATCCTTTAGCGGGATGCATCCGCCAATTTAGCCCACGAATGAAGCAAGGCTTGAAAACCTCATCTCTTCCTTTGCAAAATACAAGAGGGCTGTGCCCTCCACTGTGAGGCCTCAAAATGGAATTGAAACGATTCACAACTTTCTTTGTTTTCTTTTTGCTTGTTTTTTCCCAATCAGGGGCATTATTGTCTGCGAGCGCAAACGGTCAAGCTGGCTCAGTGTATCTTTTTTCGAACGGTTCGGCGTTAATTACCGTCCCTCTGGTTGCGAACCAAACGGACACGAATTTTTCATTCGAAGTCCCGAGAAATGTAACCTTTGAATCCGCCCAATTTTACATCAATGTCGACCATAACGACGTATCTCCCGGTCAAGTGGCACTGGACGTCAACGAAGATGGGATTAAGGAATGGGCGTTTGAAGGCGTTGGTTTTGGCGACATAGGCCATCAAAACACCTTCTTTAACGGCTATACTGCCGAAGATGTCTACTCGAACGGCGGCGCTTCCTCTATGCCGTTTTACGTACCCAAAACATCCACGATTGAGACGGCAGTTGCATCGATGAGCTTCACCTCTGAAGTATCAGCGGGGCTGCAACAAACCGGCCAACTCACAACCTATGAGTACGGAGATTTCGATAACGACAGTCGCGATGAGATTGTGGTATTGTCAACAGTCCAATCCGTAACGAATTCCCAAGCGGCGATTTCAATCCTTGACTGGGACGCTACATCGGGCGTTACTTCCACTTCATGGATGCCTACATGTGGCTCAAGCAACGCTCTTTCAGTCGCAGATATCAACGATGACAATTATTCAGATGTTCTTTCAGTCGCTCCTTCTATGAATCTTGCATGCGTCCATCTTTACGATGCTGCCAACGGAACTCTGGGTAATGCGACCCCAATCGCCCTAAGTTCTGGACTCATCTCAGCACTTGCAGGGGACATTGTCGGAGACGGTGGAGCAGACATTGTCTCTGTACATCAGAACGGAATTGTATCGCTTCGTGAATACGATACGAAACGAAATACCTTTTCCGATAACTCTACGGTTACCATTGACGTAAACGGCACTGCAACTGCTGCTCAACTTGTTGGCCTGACAGGCGACTATTTCGAAGGAAGCCAAGGTGCTTTTACAGTCATTGTCGTTGATTCCCTAGGCCACTCAAGCCAAATCACATGGAACAGCGGAGCCCTTTCGCCAACAGGCGATACGATGGATGGTCTGAGCGATGACCTTGTTCTTGGTGACATTGATTTTGATGGCGACATCGATATTTTCTCCCCGACCCTCCAAGGCTATACTCTTGCGGAGAATACCGCTTCAGGTTGGTCAACAACATCAGTTGTCTCCAATTTGAATTTCGAAAACACCACGTTGGCTGACCACGATAACAACGGGGCTATGTCGCTCTTTGTCCCACAATTTGATTCACCGGACGGCAACGCTCAAACCTTAGATGGGAACCTAACCATGTACAACATCACATTGTCTTCAATTAACGCCACCATGGACGCACTTGAGCCGTGGACCTGTCCCACTGATTCCTTGTTCATAGATTTGAACGGTGACGGACAGATGGAGCATGTTGTTTCAGCAGGCGAAGATACGGTGTTTGGTTTGTTCATCGGTTCATGGGAATCGATTGGCGTTGACATTGACCTTGACGGGCAGAACGACTTGACTGCTGAAGGTTATGCTGGCGATAACGTATTGGGTACAAGTCCACTTTCGATTATCGACGACCTCGGCCTTTTGAAAAATTTACTGGTGCTCCAACTCACTGCACAATCGTCACAATTGATGGATTACGACATTGAAATGGCATCTCTCCTGCTTGATTTCACCAGTACGGGCCATGGCACTTTCAACATGAGTTCGTTGGACATTGGCTACGATATCGACTTCATCGTTGAGAACAATCCTGCAGCACAAGGGAACCTCACCAACATCATCAATCAACTTCAAACAGCCGGCAGCGGCACAATTGTCATTGATTTACCGTTCACCTCTACCAAGAACGGCAGTTTGTATGCTTCAGACCTCAGTGCCGATTACATCCCCGGTGCACCAAATCTCGCTTTACCGCCTGCACCTGTTTTGCAACTGGAAATCCTGACGCATGAAATGGTGTCCTTCTCATGGCAAGACGAGATTGAATTTGGTGATGGTTTCATAGAATTTGAAGTGTTTAGAGTCGTTTCTGGGGGCGTTTTGGACCTCAACAACCCGACTTTCACCACCGAGATAAACTCGACCATAGACCCAAATTTTGCCCCCGGCGACTCTTATGATTATGTTGTTCGCTCGTTGCACCTCTACGGAGTGACCAGCAATCTCTCAGCTCGCCTTTCCGTTACAATTCCTTACCCAGCTCCACCTTCTGCGGTACAAGGCCTGTCAGTCGTCGATACCCCAGACGATAACGGAAGCTCGTTTGATTTGGGTTGGAATGCGTCTTTCGATGCACCTTCCGAATACAGGGTCTTTGTCGAAGCGTTTGAAATTCTAACTTTGGATAACCTCACTGAGTTCGCAATCACGAATTCATCTTCAACGCCTGGCTCCTTTTCCATGAACATTACAACCACCGGCGACGGTACTCCGCTGGTCGATCGTACGGACTATTGGATCGCTGTCGTGGCTTATGACGAATACGGTAATACTTCGGAACAGTTTTCATCGGTTGGTCCAGTTCATACATTGAACAATTCGCTCCGGCAATCGCAATTAACCCTCAGTCTTTCATCTTCAGGCACGTACAACGCAACGTTCTTCGAGATGAGCGCTCTTGATTCATTGAATGTCACAGCGGCACTCACCAGTGAAGGAGCAGGTCTTGAATCCCAGGACCTGTCGATGATGTTTGAAGCCGGAGATTTCGTTTATTCAATGCAGGGCACAACCGACGAAAACGGCGTTTGGCACGCTGTATCTGTCGACGATTTAACAGAACTCTCGGCATCGTTTTCAGAGTTCCTTGGTCAGGCAACCATCTCTGTAGAATACGCGGGAACAGCAGGTTCAGCAACGATTCAGCCGGCTGACGTATCATCCGTTACCTTCTCGGGAATGGGTGTGCTTAGGGCTACAGTCTCACACTCTTCCGAACCAGTACAGTTGAACGAGACAGGCCACTATTCAGTCGAGGCATCGATTACACCTGAACTGCCTTCACAATCTTCAGTATTAGCAAACGTGGGATACGATTGGCACCTTAGCAATGAGACGGGCAATATCATTGAAAACGGAACTGTAGAAGTCAAAGGTGGGAAAGTTTCGCTTACAGGAATTTCCGACGCCCATGGTACGCTCAGTTTCACTCCATCCCAAGGGCAAGGCTGGTTTTCAGTAACCCCGGAAACCTACTCGTTTTCGTTTGCCGGTCATGCGGTGAATCAAACAGTGAACAATACCGAAAATCAAACGACGAATCAAACCGATAATCAGACCGAAAATCCTGTTTTCCCTGATGTTACCCTCGCAGGCACATTTTCTTGCGAAGCAGCAACCTATGCTTGGGAAGAGAACTCGACGGATTCATCGATTACTTGTACAGTGAGCAACCCAAATCCATTTGAAGTACAAGTCGACTTTGCATGGACCGAAAACTCGGCCACACCCGGCCCGCTCTCTTTTGAGACCGACTCTCTGCCCAGTTCGGGGCCACCCCTTACATTAAACGCCAATGAAACCGTTGAAGTCACGTTTACCCCAATACGAAACGGTCCATCCGATGGATTGTTCCCTGGATTACAAGGCGTTGGCTATCAATTGATCTTAACGTGTTTGGATGACGGTACAGGCCGCTGCACTGAGATGACTACGCCTTCTGCCACAACCGTGGGTGAACTCCAGTGGACATTGAGCGAACCAATCGTTATCCCTGATTCGGGCAACGGAGATACGACCAAAGACAGTACGGAGGGTGGCTCAGGCGCTCTTGTTGGCGGAATCATAGCCATTCTCGTTTTAGCTGGCGTCGGTATTGCTTTGGTACTCCTTCGCTCTCGAACTGAAGAGGACGATGATTGGTTCGAAGCATTTGACGAACTCGACGAAACCGAAGATTCAGCACCGACTCCAACTCCTCGTTCAAGTCGCAGCCTTGATGAGATTCGGAGTTCAGGTGATGAATTCACTGCCGGAGATCCACCCGAAGAACGCCGTCGCACGTTGTTTGACGAAGTTGATGGCCGTGGAGCTACCGAAGAATATGTCCACGAAGAAGCGTTTGAATCAGAAGACAATACCGAGGAAGCTACCGAAGATGCCGACATCTCAGTCGATGAGAACGGCACTGAGTGGTGGGAAGACGAAGAAGGCGTTTGGTGGTACCGCGAAGAAGGCTGGGAAGACTGGGCGGTTTGGGAAGAATAATCTCACCGTATGACTTTTCATTGACTGGCTCTACGACCGCTTGGAGGGGATGAATATGGAGCATGAATTCAAGGGCTATGCTTTGGTTTTGCAAGACGGTGCCGACCCTTTGACGACCGGTGGTGTCGCAGTAGCAGGATTCACAACCGCAGGGATGGTTGGTGTCATTGCAGCCTCTCACATAATACAGACGCTCCAGCTGAATCAACTTGGCACGGTCCTCAACGCTGAATTTCCAGCGGTTGCCTTGATTCACAACGAAGTGCCCAAGCATCCAGTTCGAGTCTATCAAGGCGATGGAATCGGTGTTTTCACCTCAGAAATTCAATTCAAAGATGAACAAGACATCATGTTCGCCTCGACGGTCTTAGAATGGTTCACACGAGGAGGTTTCGACCGACTCATCATTATCGACGGCTTGGTTCAATCGAGTAAGGAAGTCTCGACTGGAGCCTTGTTTGGTGTAGGCTCGTCACAACAAGCAAGAGACCGCCTTCATCGGGCAGGCATTGAACCGATTCAGCAAGGAATTGTTGCAGGAATTACGGGTTTCCTTCTTGGAGAGGGCGATCGTCTGGGAATCGATGTTACCGCTTTGCTTGCAGAAGCAAGCCCAATGTATCCCGACGCACGTGCAGCAGCTTTGGCTGTTGAAGCCGTTGCTGAACTGACTGGAATTGAAATTCCACTGAGTGAATTACTCGAGAATGCGCAAAACATTGAGGACAGCGTCCGAGATGTCCTTGAAAATTCGCGAACATTACTGCCGGCTCCTGAATCCGAAGTCTACGATCAAGACATTGACCCGTCATTTGGTTGAAGTTGTAGTGTTACGAACGTGCTCAAGAACCGTCTCAAACGGCGCATCGGTGACCATCAAAGGTTCAATGTCTGGCAATCGAGCAGCAGCATATCCGCTCTCAACTAGACTGACAATGAGTTTCTCAAGTTTAGGAGCGCCACCGACTCCGGCCCATTTTGGCAGTGCGTCAAGGTTCAAGAGCAGATGCTCTCGGCTCATGAGGTCAGCAGCATCCGAAATATATCGGACGCTTCGTTTGAGTTCACGGGTTGAGTATTCGACATCATCATCACTCCATTCGAGTCCAGACCGTCGTAAAGATTCCAATTCCTTCGATGAAGGCTGGCACAGTTCCAGCGCTTTTTCGACCGTCATTCGCTCAGCCACCTCCTTGTTCCAAAGTGGACCTGTCCACATTGGGCCACTTCCACGCTTCACTTGCTCTGGGGTCGGGTGTTGAACAAAGCGATAGGGGATATCGTCTTCTCGAATTCTCCAACCGATGTTCTCACCGACTTGACTCGCTTTCTCACGGCTGGTTTTGATAAGGCAGGAAACGCGTACGTGATGGCCATCAAACAACGCCAACAGTGGGATGACGGTTTTATCCAGCCGTGCTGCACTTGTGGCGACCGTAGCCAAGAGCAATCGGACAGCATCGTCATGAGCGTACACATCGACGATTCCCTTTGCACCGTATCGGCGTGCTTGACTTGAGGCCGATGAACCAGTTAGAGCAGCCGTATCGGTTGCGGTTATTTCCAACACGCCGGTTCTTGAGAGCCCCTGTAAGGCGGCATCAAGGAACTGTACAGGTGAGCCAAACGGATCGAGGTCAATCCATTGATACCCAGTTTCAAGCATGGCAATACGCGCATCCATTTGTCTAAAATCAAGTCCATTCTCGAAAACTTGGTTCGAGGTTTTACCGTAACGGTCGTCTTCAGGCTCGTGTTCAATCGTTTGGTGCGGCGGATGAGTCGAATGCGATTGTCGAGCCCAATTGAGGGCAAACGCATCAAGGTCGTTGGCGGTAATACGAAGTCTGTTCTGACTCTGCGATGGAATTTCATTGCGCCATCTGCGGATACGCACCCCAGTTGCACACAATGCGTCAAGAACTCGAATAGATTTATCCTCGTTTACCAGCCAATCGTGTTCTAATGCGTCGTTGAGCAACAGAACGCTGCGGGTTCGGGCTGGTGCCATTGCTGGATTAAGGAAACCGGGCCCAGTACGTTTTGCTGGCCCTCTGGGCATATGGGTGGGACGTTCCTGTTCTTCGAGCAAATGGACGACTGTGCGACCTTCAAGCCAGAGTTGCCCAGGCCATCCATCGGGATGAAAACCCTCGGAACTACCTTCGGCCATGATGCTCGGTACGGCTTCAACTTGATGACCGCACCGATTGGATGCTTGGCTCTTGGTGAATCAAAGGGATATGGCCGAATATACTAGGTGTTCTCGCCAACACTTATGTGCTATGGATTTGCGTTCGCTCTTTATGTCGATGATGACAGACAAAACGATGCTAGCTGCAGGACTTGTGTTCATACTGCTGAGTGGAGGCCTTTCCGTGCTCTCTACCGGTGGTGTTGAAGACGCTGTACTGGAAGCGACAAAGACCACGCCTTTGGACAATATTTGTGCCAATGACGACTGTACTGAACTTGAATCCGATTGGGTAACTTCAACCGCCGACCGAGATTTTTACGGCTGGACCGTAACGAATCTTGACGACGTCATGGCCAATGGAACAGCCCCAACCCACGAAAAGATTGGACCTGTAACCTACACCATCACCTCAGACCGAACATTTGTTTCTCGTGATTCAACTGCAGGTACCATCACCTACCACGAGAACACATCCTATGCCTGTTCCGTGGACACCGCCGTTCCTTGTGATGTTGAAATCACGCAACTCAACATTGGTTTCACACCTCAAGTGATTGGAGCAACTGGAATGGCAATTAATGGAATCATGGACTTGACCAAGGTTGGATTCGCTGCACAAATGATCAACCAAGACATGAACACCACACAAGCAGGAACTGCCACAACTGGTGACCTCTGCACAATGGAAGTCGAAGTCTTAAACGTAACTATGCAACAAGGAATACCTTGCCACCTTTGGGCCAATGGCGCTGAAAGCGAATGGAAAGCCTCTGAAACCGGAATGGGAATTATGGCTGCGAATGCTCAAGCAGGTCACAATTTATCGAACACAAATGGAAACTGGTCATCCGGAGATTTGGACAACGCAACGGAAAACACTTCCTCGCCTGCTGACTCGGAATTCAACATGTCTCTCATGGATCCAATAGGTGTTGTGGCATTCATGGGAATGGGAGAACCTGAAGTAATGCTGGCTGATGTGTTAGCAGATCCAGCGAACTCAACGGTCATGCAACGAGCTGGTTTGTATCGATACGACACAGCAGCAGACCCTTACCAAACATTCGTTCGAGACTGGACCATGTATGCGGCAATTGGAACAAGTTTCGCCGGCTACGGCGGCGGTTCCGACTTTAACGCAAGCAACAACGATGACATCNNCGGCGGCGGTGCAGACTTCAACGCAGGCAACAACGACGACATTACCAGTCGACTTCACAACCTCTTGGGTGTTGACTTTGCAGGTGCAAACGGCATTTCCCTCATGGTTGCCGGACACCTCACCGATACACCAACTGGACTGATTGCAACCAACGCTGACGGAACAGGGTTCGGCCTTGCTGCTTTCCTTACTATGGAAGTTCCTGACGCAATGGCTGCGTTCAACCTCACCGTTGAGCAATACACCGCAGTGGCTACTTGGGCCGGCGGATGGGCAACCTCAGCCACTTCGGTTCAACTGGGTCTTCTTGGTGGCGTAGGCACAATGAACGCTGAGCAATTTGTCAACCAAACCTTTGGTGGCATGAGTCCTGTTGGCGACCCTTACCTCACCAACTCCCTCAACATGGGTGGCGCATGGGGTGCTGGAATGATTCCAGGACACGCTGATGCAACTCCAGTTTCCATCACCCAGGCACAAGCCGGAAACATGCTCTATGGCCCACTCGGATTGACAACTTCGACTGGAGCAACCTTGTTCTTGTACGGTGAACTAAGCGGTATGACCCCGCCTGTGAACTTGATGACCATGGAGCCTGCTGCTCCAATGACGTGGAATGCAAGCACGATTGGCCTCTTGTATGGTGTTGACGAAAACACCGCTGAAGCAATGAGTCTCTTTGTTTCTTCACCAATCTTTGCCGATTTCGTACCAGGCTTCTTGATGAGTTCTTTTGGAACCACTCCATACCTGACTCAAGAGTTCAACAATTGGTTGCTCGGATGGCACGATCCAGTATCTGCTTTCCTTGCAAGTGGAAATCCAATGGATATGACCGTTGGATGGACCAGCCTTGAATCCAACGCAACGTTCTACGGCTCTGGCGGAATTGTCAGTGACACTGGAACAGATTACATGATCTGTACCGGTGAAGTCTCGACCTGTGATAAGGGCGAAATGATGGCCGTTGACGGAAGCTCCTACTTCGCATGGAAAGACCCTGCAAAGACGGCCAACACCCTCGGCCTCATCACCGCTGAGTCCCGAACCGGAACAACCGGCGGATTCTTGACCGGTTCCGGCGATATGGTTGATCTTTCAGGATACGCAACAGCAGCCATTACTTGCGATGGCACTTCGACTTTGAAAGACATCGCTGTCGATGATTGTTCAGCATCACTTGACCCATTGGAACGCCCAATTCAAGCCAAGCTCCTCGATACAGATACCCTGCTTGATGCATTGCCAGGTGCTCTACCGGTCTACTTCGGTAGCGAAGTTTCTCTCCAAGCAGAGCAACTGAGTGGAGCCATCATCGCCGGTTCTTCGGAATCGACTTTCTGGTTGGACATGCGCCCAATCACCGACCAACACACCGCTCCTAACGCAAGTCACTTGCAAGCTGTGTTCATGATTACATCCAGTTCAGAGATTGGGGATGCAGATGCTGAGGACCTTGCATCAAGCGTCACTACGAACCAGAAGGCACTGACCTACTGGACAAACTTCGACGTCCCTACTGACTTCCTTGCGCCACTTCTCTTGATTGGTGCAATCGCCTGTCTTGGCCTCGGTGTCAAGATGATGGGTGAAGAAGATGCAGAAAAGGCATTCGAGGCTGCTCCTCCTCAAGAAGAATCGGCTGATGAACCAGCGGCAGACGCTGAAGAATCAACCGAGTGAACTGAGTTTTGACTCAGTAATGAGAGAACTCGACGCCTTCAAGGGCGTGGGTGACCTTGTGGCCTTGGTCGTTGACTTGTCCGATGATACGTGTGCCGAGCATACGCTCTTCGAGCCAAGCGGCAATAGTTTCAGCGTGTTCACTTGACACGGCTAAAATCATGCCAGTGCCCATGTTGAATGTACGGTACATTTCACGAGTTTCGATTCCACCGACTTCTTGCAACCAGTTAAACTCTGGATGTGGAGGGAGTGGTTCACTGATGTGCCAACCGAGTGAATCATGAAGCCGTAAGAGGTTGGACAGGCCTCCACCAGTGACGTGACAGATGGCGCGTATATCGGACAGAGCAAAACCCGCATCGTTTGTTTCAGCATACTTGAGCAGATCGACGATAGGGTCGCAATAGATGCGCGTTGGATTGAGAAACACTTCTCCAAGTGTGAATTGAGCATCATCATGACCATCAAAGTGCATTACACTACGGCCGATGCTCGCAACGTTGAATGGAGCATCATCGGTGTACTCATGGCCCGTGTGTTCCATGACGCGGCGAACCAAGGAGTAACCGTTTGAGTGGATTCCCGATGATGGAAGGCCAATCAAAACATCACCAGTTTGCAGATGCTCTCCAGTGATTGCATTTCCTTTCTTGACATATCCAAGAGCGGTTCCCGAAAGGTCGAGTTCAGTGACGATGCCAGGTAGGGAAGCCGTCTCTCCACCGGCGAGCGTTACACGTGCAAGTCGGCAGGCTTCGGCAAGGGATGCCCCCAACGCTGCGTGAGTTTCCGGGTCGGGTTTTGGTACAGCAACATAATCAACGAAGGCGATTGGTTCCGCCCCAACACACAACAAATCATTGACGTTCATGGCCATGCAATCGATTCCAACGCCACCCCATTGCTTGAGGGCAGAGGCGATTTGCAATTTACTTCCCACCCCATCAGTGGCAAGTGCAAGCAACGAATCGCCGAACTCGATTAATCCACCAAATCCACCGGGTAAATCCACCGGGGCTCCAGGTGTTCCTGCAGGTCGACTGGATGCACTCAGTGAGGCGATAAGAGAGGCGACAGCTGAACCTTCAAGGTCAATATCTACGCCTGCACTCGCATAGTCCATTGGTTCGGCCATGCCACCTTCAATGGAAGGCGTTTGATGAACTCACCGCCTCCAAATACTGCCTCATTACGCCAGTTTTTGGCTGAGGAAGGCAAAACTGAGATCGAGCCGATGGTCAATGCCAGAATGCGTTCCAACGAATTCTTCCCAAGTGTGTTCAATTTCGAAAGAGCGAAGAAGTTCGACAAATTTCCGACTACCGTATTGGATATGGTATTGGTCTTGACCTCCACAATCGATGAACAAAGCATCAAGCCCTGTAAGATGCTGATGATGGGTATTTACCATTTGGATTGGGTCAAATTTGAGCCACCGATTCCAAGCCTCAGGAAGGATGTCTGCGGTTTCAGTGTTGACGGGGAGTACAATGCCGATTGGGTTTTCGTTGGTGCTTGGCCGAGGATCATAGGATGCTGCCATAGCACAAATCATCAGCGAATGGAAATCAGGCCCAGAAAGCCGTTCAGCATTTTGAACATGTGCGACATATTCGGCAGCGCTACCGTATCTTGAAACATGCGTGAGGGTTTCAGCAAATGTTGGCATGAACATGGTTTCAAACCCCATATCTCCAGAATGGCACGCTATGCCGTCCCAAACGTTCGGTTGCAGCATTGCGTTGACGATTGCACCGTATCCCCCAGAGGATTTACCCACCAGTCCGAATTTCCCATTGGTTGCATACCGTTGTTCAAGTGCGGGCTTCAATGCTTCAGCAAGCCAAGTTGACCAGTTTCCAAGAACAGGTGAGTCGACGAATTGATTACCACCAAGCGTGGTAAACGTGTCCGGCATAACGAGGATAGCAGGTTTCATGTTTCCTGACTTTACCAACCGTTCATGCCGTTGAGGTAGCGTTTCAGCGAATGCTTTCCATCCAGCACGTGCAGGTCCTGAAGAAGTGAAAGGCGCAAGATAAATCAGGACAGGCAGCGACTGACCTTGGGCCAAGAGGGCCATACCTTCGGGGCTGATGTGGGTGAGAACTTCCCTCTCTGTCGGGTCACCCAGTCGATTTTCAAGAAGTGTCGAGTCAAGAGTCCATCGTCGAAATTGACCTAAGACGGGAGCGAAAGCATGCTTCGGCATGAGGTAAGCGAAAGCCTCCTTCCTCATCTTTCCTGCGGTGACGGCCGTTTGGCAGTGGACACTGATTATTTGCTAAACCGTAGGCTGTCAAGGCTCCGTTTCTCCAGTGGAAGCGGGGGGGTGGGTTTTTTGTTCGGACACGCCTAAATACCGTTGCCAATATTGTTCCGAAGTCGGGAGACTCTCCCGCGCTCCAAAGGTGACCTACATGCTCCAAGAATTCGACCTACCTGCACGTTGGACATCCTTGATTCAAGACCACTTTGCAGAATCCGTCCACAACCTCGCACAGATGTGGCCCGATGAACAATCTTTGGAAGTTTCTTACCGCGTTATCGAAGGATTTGACCACGAGTTCGCACACGACATTGTTCAGCACCCCGAACTTCATTTCCACGCATCCAATCAAGCGCTTCGCCAGTTCCTCATGGACGCTGGGCATACGACGATGTATCCTTTCGTCCGAATCGCTCACCTGCCCGTGGACCAAGTCCGAACCGTTTCTCAATTGCGTGCAGATGACATTGGAATGATGTTGGCTATCGATGCTGTTACAACCAAAATCTCTGGTGTCCGCCCACGTATTTATGCAGCCACCTTCGAGTGCGTCGCTTGCGGTCACTCGATGGTTGTCAACCAACCCAATGAGCAAGAATTGATCGAACCAATTGAATGCCAACAACTGGACGGAGGTTGCGGCCGAGCCAAGCGCCAAACCCGATTTGAGCTCAATCAGAAAGACTCAATTCTCATTAATTCACAATTCATCGAATTACAAGAACTGCCTGAACAGATGAAGGGCGGAATTCAACCGGAACGTATTATCTGTATTGCTGAACATGATTTGGCTGGTAAACTCAATCCGGGAGACCGAGTGAAAGGCAACGGCGTTTTATTCATCCGTTCCCAGAGAAAAGGCGGAAAAGATACTCCCGTGTTCGATATTTTCTTGCGCATACATTCTCTTGAAAGACAGAACATACCTCTTGAAGAAATTGTAATCACTGAAGATGAAGAATTGGAAATTAAAGAACTTGCAAGACGCCCAGATATTTACGAATTGTTTACCAAGAGCATCGCTCCTTCGATTTTCGGAATGAATCCCGTTAAACAATCACTGATGTTACAATTATTTGGAGGTGTAGCCAGACTCAATTCCGATGGTACGCGCAATCGAGGCGACATTCACATTTTACTGATGGGTGACCCGGGGGTTGCGAAATCTCAACTCTTGAGTTATATGTCAACTATTTCACCTCGTGGTCGCTTTACTTCCGGACAATCAGCATCAGCGGCAGGTTTGACTGCAGCAGCAGTTCAAGATGCAGCAGCAGATGGACGATGGACCCTTGAAGCAGGAGCATTGGTTTTGGCTGACCTTGGATTAGCCGCAATTGACGAATTCGACAAAATGAATGAAGGCGACCGTTCCAGTATGCACGAAGCGATGGAGCAGCAGAAAATCTCGATTTCGAAGGCAGGAATTAACGCGAGTTTGAGGACACGGTGTGCGGTTTTGGCTGCAGCAAATCCGAAAAACGGCCGTTTCGAGCCGGTCTCAGAAGTTCCCTTCACCGCTCAAATCAATCTTGCTCCCCCGCTTGTATCTCGGTTTGATATCATTTGGCTCTTGACCGATGACCCTGAAGTCGAAAAGGATGCGAAAATCGCCCAACATATCATCGGCAATCGTTTGCAAGGCGTCAGCGAATTACTCGTTAGCGAAGGCAGCGCACCGGATCCTACCAAATCGACCTCGCTCTCTGGAGTTGAAAAATCAGAGCATGGCGAAGTGCTTTCACGAGACCTCATCCGCAAATACATTGCATACTCGAAACGTACAATCCATCCACATTTGGAACAAGCTGCACGCGATACAATCGTCAATTTTTACGTCGAAACCCGTAAACAAACGGGCGACTCAAATGACAGCGTGGCCATCACTGCGCGTTCTCTCGAGGCTCTTGCACGATTAGCAGAAGCCAGCGCCCGTATCCGTTTGTCACAGGTTGCCACTCTTGAAGACGCAGAACGGGCAGTTCGAATGACCCGTCTCTGGCGCGAAGATCTCATGGGTGGCAATTTTGATGAAACCACAATGGTCACTGGAAAGAAGGGCAAAACACGAAATCGCGAGAAGGCAATTATGGAAATCGTTGCTTCGCTTTCAGCCAACAACGGTGGCGTTGCACAATTGCTTGATGTGTTTAACGAAGCAGAACGATACGATATTGACCGCTCTACTGCTGAAGATGTTATTGAGAAGTTGTGCCAACATGGGCGCATGCTTCGACCCTCTGGCTACGACACACTCCAAATTGCATAATCGTTCCCGATAAATTACAAACAGATACTCACCGGTGAGTTGCGAAAATTGGAAGTGTTTGATAAATCATCTTCCGATAGCCACGTGATGGCGTAATATCGCCGATTTTGCACCAAATGGGCGTATGTGGTGAATAACGATATATACCGGTCTAATGAGTAGAATCCATGCGGAATGCGATATGTTTGATGGTTGTGGCTTTACTTACTTTACAAGTCTCTCTTTCAGGAATTGATATATTTGAAGATAAGAACAACGGTTTTGAAGAAAATACCGATGAAAATGTAAACTTTGCAGGACGGCAAAGCAATGGAATGAATGGAAATAATTCCACTGTGTCAAATTGTAATTTCATAGGTATCAGCGACGGGATGGGCGGTCCTTTATGGGACAACGCGAGTACCTATGCGGCCGATGACATTGTCGAATGGCCAGCAAACTCAGGCCAATTTTGGCAAAGCACCACCAGCAGCATAACAGGAGAACCAACTCCAAATAGCAAATGGAGAGGACCTTGCTCATGTTTAGAAATTGCTGAAGAAAGCGGGATACAATGGAATTATAATTTCTCTTACAGTGCATGGCAAATCGTTGAACACAACGGTAGTGTTTGGATTGCACAGGATGCCGGAACCGTTGCAGGTGAACCACAAGCAGAACCATTTGTAGGCAATGACCTTTGGGTTCAGTGCACTCATGAAGATTCTTCATCATGTGATGAATTGATTGGAATGGCTCCGAGTGTATGGGGGAATACAACATTAGTGTCGTCAGGAGACATCTATGAATTCCCAGCAAATTCAGGTAATTTCTATATGGTATCTTCCTCCACTGTCAATAATCAAACAGTAGGAGAACCGGGTGTCGATTTAGATGCATGGGAAGAAGACTATTGTGATTGTAAAGACATCTGGCATGACAGCGGACAACCTGTGTGGGATTCGACAATGAATTATCTTCAACAGGCAGTCGTCGAATGGCCTGCAGGATCCAATAACCTCTACATCTCATACGATCATGGTGCCGGAGTTGAACCAGGTGGCTCTGATGACTATCTATGGAGAAGTTGTGATGGACTACAGCCAAGCGGTAATCTCTGTGAAGATTTGAATGGCTACGGAGGTATGCCTTGGATGAACTCTACCCTTGTTACAACAGGGGAGATTTACGAATTCCCAGCAGGTTCCGGAGTCTTCCATGCAGTAGCCCCTGGATTTTCCAACCAAACAGTCGGAGCACCAGGTTCTGATTTCCAATCATGGTCGAAAGATAGTTGCAGTTGTAAAGACATTTGGGAAGCAGCCTTGAATCCAGTATGGGATTCGAACACAGTTTACACTGTTGGTGCTCTTGTCGAGTATCCAGCAGGAACAGGCGATATTTGGATGGCGATTGTTAGCCAAACCACCACAGGTGTGACTCCAGACCAAGCGTTTGCTGACGGCAATCAATGGGAGGTTTGTGGTGGAGAACAACCCACAGGCGGCCCTTGTGGTGGCACAACCTCAGCAGGCGTATGGGACGATATAAGTAGAGTTTCAACCGGTGAAGTATACGAGTATCCAGCAGGTTCACAGAATTATTACGAAGTTGTAATCCAGGGATATGTAGACCAAGACGTTTCTTCTCCTCTCATTGATTTGGATGTTTGGGCTCCAGTTGATTGCCCATGTGAAGAAACATGGATGGACAACGGAGAGCCGGTATGGACAGCAAATACATCCTACTTAGGAAGCGACGTGGTTGAATGGCCTGCAGGCTCCGGGCATCTTTATGTCACAACAGACGCAACAGGAATCTCCGCTAATGGCGGCGAACCGGGAATTGATATCCATTGGATTCTCTGCAGCGAGTCAGATGAACCGGCAAATGGAACTCCGTGTGCCGGTCTCACCATAGTTGGCGTTTGGGATTCTTCAATGAACGTTACATCCGGTGAAATTTACGAATACCCTGTTAATTCGGGAACCTATTACCAAGTCAATGCCGGAAGTCCTTTCTGGAATGTAAGTGCCCCAGATATCGATATGGATGTCTGGTCACCAATTGACTGCCCATGCAAAGAAACTTGGGTAGCAAACGGACAACCTGCATGGATGGCGAATACTGCTTACCCAGGAAACTATGTTGTCGAACATCCTGCAGGTTCTGGTAATTTGTACATGCCTTTGGAATCATTAGGTGTGAGCATTGGCGCAGGAGAACCAGGTGTTGATACACACTGGGTTCTCTGTGATGGCCAAGAACCTTCAGGAAATCCGTGTGCCGGTCTCAATGTTGTAGGCGTTTGGGATTCTTCTATGAACGTCACTTCCGGTGAAATTTACGAATACCCTGT
>DAXG01000041.1 GCA_002506275.1 Euryarchaeota archaeon UBA259
ACCGAAAAGTCGGCCACTGTGGCCCTTCGTACACAGCAAATAATTGCTGAAGAAAGCGGAGCCGCAGATGTAGTTGATCCCCTTGGCGGATCATATCATGTTGAAGCATTAACCAAGCGTATTCATGATCTTGCGCTTGAGCAAATTGAAAAAATCGAGGCTTTGGGAGGTGCACTCAAGGCTATCGAGCAGGGATGGCAGCAGAGAGAGATTCACAATGCAGCATACCAACATCTCAACGACGTTGAATCTGAAAAACGCCTTATCGTAGGTGTTAATCACGGTCTCATGGATGAAGAAACTGAAACGGAAGTTTTGAAGCTCGACCCTTCCGTGGGCGATGAGCAATGTCGAAAATTGGCTGAACTTCGCCAAAGTAGGAACGCAGAAGCAGTTTCCAACTGCCTACGAGATGTCCGTGATGCTGCTCAATCCGGTGAGAATTTATTTCCATATGTGCTCACTGCAGTAAAAAACGATTGCACACTGGGTGAAATCATACAAGCCATGAAGGATGTTTTCGGCACATGGATGGCCCCCAGTGGATTTTGAGGTGATTGTATGGATTTTGGCCCTATTCAAATTGACCACATTGGTATCGCAACACCTGAACTCGAAAACGGTAGCACCTTTTGGAGGTTGTTGGGTCTTACTGAAGGTGAAAACGATGAGACAGTCGCTGACCAAGGCGTGACGACTCGGTTCTTCGCTACTTCTCCTGCGTCCGCTGATGAACATCCTGCTGAAATTGAGTTGTTGGAACCAACCGGGGAAGACACGCCTATAGGGCGCTTCCTCTCAAAGCGCGGCCCAGGAATTCAGCAACTGTGCTTTCGAGTTGGGGACTTGACCGGATTGATTGATCACCTCTTGGCCAACGGAATCACAATGATTGACGAAATACCCCGAATCGGAGCCGGGGGTAAGGAGATTGCCTTTGTCCATCCGAAATCTACTGGCGGCGTCCTTGTTGAACTTACGCAAGCATCATAATATTCGACCGTGTCATTTGATTGATGCGAACATGTGTTGACAACCTCATTGCTTTACCACATATCGACGGCCCTCGTATTCGAAATGAGGTGGAGTTTTTGGCCAGCCGCCTTGACATGTTGCGTCAAAAGAGGCAAATTTCGAACGAAGCATATCTTGACGCAGGAGCCATTCAAGGTGCTTTTTCAATGATTGGTAATTTGGTCGAAATGGGTGTCCCTCAACGTGAAATATTTGCACAACTCAAGGAACAACTGTCTCGGGCATGCAAACTTGAAACGAAGCATCCTGGTTTGAATACAGCCATTGAAGACGGTCGAAGTTCGTGAGTGATACCATGCCTGAAACATTGCTTAGCCTTCGAGGCGTCACCAAAAATTTCGCTGAAGTTGAAGCGCTTAAGCGAATCGACCTTGAGATTCATTCAGGAGAAATCGTTGGCCTTGTTGGAAGCAACGGAGCAGGAAAAACCACTCTATTGCGGCTCATGGCTGGCGTTTACACCCCATCGAATGGGCGTGTTGAATTAAGTAACGGCAGGCCTGTGGAAGAAATGCGTCAAGAACTCGGCGTGGTTCCTGAATCGACGGGATTGTATTCGCGACTCACTGCATGGGAGAACATTCGATACCACAGCCGAATGCATGGAGTTAGCGACTCTGTATCATGGGCCCGTACTGAAAAATTTGCTGAACATTTGGATATGAAAGACAATCTTAGTCGGCACACCAAAGGCTTCTCCAGGGGTATGCGTCAAAAGACGGCCTTGTTGAGGGCTCTTGCCCATGGACCAAACATTCTACTGCTTGATGAACCTACAGCAGGACTTGACATCACCAGTGCACGCACCGTTCGAGCCCTTGTGCGACAGTTGCGAGATGAAGGTGGTACCGTCATCTACTCGACGCATCAACTTGCCGAGGCTCAACAGGTGTGCGACCGAATTGTCATCATCCACAACGGAGAAATCCGTGCTGATGGTTCACCAGGTGAACTTCTTTCTTCGACTGGAACTGAAAATCTAGAGGAAGCATACGTCTCTCTGACCCTTGACCAAGCCCGACCTCGTCAAGAAGAGGCAGACAAAGAGGGTGCATTGAGCAGTTGGTGGCGTCGATTGTTTACTCCAAGGACACCTGTGTCAACTCGAGAGGTGAACGAGGATGAGTGAAGGCAGCGGTCGAAGAATCCGTGCTATTGCGAAGAAAGAAGTGGTCGAGTTTGCACGAGACTGGCGCACCATTATTGCCATCATTGTTATTCCACTTCTTATGTTCCCCTTGTTGTTTATTTTATTCCCGGTATTGCTTGAATCTGAAGCTGCCGAATTGGATGCTCTTGAACTAAATGTAGTAATTCAAAGTGAAGATTTCCCCTTAAATCTACTTGAAAACATCACTGCTGTCAGTTTATCTACATCTTTTGAGGCGCTACCAAACGTTTCAAGTTTATCCGAACCAGGAAATGATTTAGAACGCGTCCGAAACGGTTCTACAGATGCTCTGTTGCGTTTTGATTCCCAAAACGAAACATGGTCGTATGCTATACTTCACCTCTCGACATCGGAACGGTCCAATGAAGCACGATATCGACTTCTTACAACGTTGTCGGAATGGGAGGATTCAGAAGTGCGTGAAAGAATAACTGCAAGCGGACTTGATGTCAATGAAACCCTCGACCCGTTGAGATGGGATGGTGATATTGCACAAGGAGATGTTGCGACATCTGGAGAGCAAGCGGGAATGGTGCTCTCGTTGTTCATACCTCTCGTGTTAGCCATCTGGACGTATTCGAGTGCCATTCAACCGTCAATTGACATGACCGCAGGTGAGCGGGAACGCGGTACCCTTGAAGCGTTACTGTGCTTACCTTGTACCCGTATTGAGCTGTTGATGGGCAAGTGGGTTGCTGTTGCGACAATAACTGGAATTGGTGTGGTTTTACAAATTTGCGGATTGTTATTCGCCATTGGATATTTGGCATCATCGAGTTTCATTGGCTTGCCTAAATTATCAATTGCCTCGGTCGGTCTCATTGTTTTATCGATCCTCTTGTTTGCAGTCATGGTTGTGGCGTTTGAATTAGCGCTGGCAATGCGCTCTCACAGCGTGAAAGAGGCAGGAAGCATCCTTGCACCAGCTCTCATGCTCATCTTGTTCCCTGCATTGTTTACACAAGTGATCAACCTCGACGGAATAGAAGGGTTCTGGTTTGCCATACCTGTTGTCAATATTTTACTTGCACTGCGCGAACTGCTCATGAACCGCGTCATTACTGAGCATGTACTCATTTGGGTTGTATCATCGGTCGTTTATGCAAGCCTTGCTGCATACTATGCTTCACGACAGTTTAGTCGAGAGGATATTGTGACTTCGCTTTCATGAACGCTGTTGGAAATGAATGAGGGCGTCGCGAACAATTTCAATGATGGCGTCAATTTCTGCTGTTGTGATGTTGAAATGCGGCGTGAACCTTAATGCGTTGCTACCACCATGAATGACGCCTAAGCCGTTTTTTCTGCACCATGTTTCAACTGCATCAAATCCGATGACTGGAAATCTGTCCGGATCGAGTTCTGCACTGAGTAACAACCCTGTACCTTGAACCAGAGTGATAACTCCCGGCATTTCGGCCGCAAGGAGTTCGAGTTTCTCAACAAATTCATCACCTCTATCGCGTATGTTTGAGCGTAGTTCAGGTGTGATGAGGTCCAGTACTGCGCACGCCGTTTCAAGTGCACGAGGATTTGTCGTCATCGTATTGCCATAGATACCGACAACATAGTTTTCTGAAGCACGGTCATTCAGTCCGAGGACTGATAGGGGGTATTGTCCAGCATTGAGGGCTTTGGACCATGTTTCTAAGTCTGGACAATCGGCATCTTGGAATCCTTCATAATCAATAATTGACAGACATCCTTGCCCTCGAATACCTGCTTGAATCGAATCCACCAGTAGCATGGAGTCATGTTCCAATGTCAAACGGCGTGCAGCGTCATAGAACGATCGCTCAACACACGAGCCAGGGTTACCTTCTCCTTGGACCGGTTCGATGGCCATTAATTCAATGAATACTCCTTCTTTCTCGGCATCGGAAAACGCTTTTTCGAGTGCCTCCACATCATTCGCAGGTACGAGAATAAGGTTGTCACGGTCTCTAAATGTTGCCAAGTTCTTGTCATAGGATGACTTGCACGAATGGGAAATCTGTGCCGGTCTATCGGTGCGTCCATGGAATGCCTTTTCCACAGCCATTAACTTGATTTCTTTGCCTTCGTGTTTCCCACCAGGTCCTGTCATCTTACGAGCGTTAACATCAGCAATTCGAAGACTCACAGTGACCGACTCTGAACCGCTGTTCATGCAAATAAAGCGTGTAAAAGGACATGAGCCCCGGGTGTAGCCGAGTTCTTTTTGCAGCCGAGTTGCAAGACGCTTGTGGCTGTAGGATGGTGTCATGACGTTCGCCATGACCCAGTTCCGAGACATCGCTGAGATGATTTCATCAGGACCGTGCCCACTCCCAAGCATCCCGTACCCTCCGTTGTCGTGCAGTACTGCGCCGTGTGCAGTTACAATCCACGGTCCTCGAGCTGCAAGGGCAATGTATGGATTCACTGTTGCCGGCGCATAGAAATTGATGAAATCTTTTTGCAGCATCGGGATAAGTTCGGACTCAGGGAGCGACATCATGTCAGTGCCAAACTCCATCGTGAGTTCTTTTTGACGGTCAACTGCTTCTTCGATTGCCGATGCGAGATTGGAATCAAAGGACAGGAAGTGCTGAATCATATGATCTGACATGCCAATGGTGTCTCTGTGAGGTGCAAGATTACGCAATTGCTTGAGGAGAGCAAACGCCTGTACTGTAGACTGTGTCATCAATACTCTGTCAGCCGTGGAGCCCTTTGAACATTCGCCAAATATATTTCGAATCTCGAAGTTTATGTCACGGCAAGGTATTACTTGAGTAATACTATGCGAATATTTATATGCGCCAGTGAAAACCACAATTTGTGCCCAAGATTTCACTCGACATGCCTGCAGAGTTGGTTGAAGACTTGCGTAAGCATGTGGGTGATGAACATAAATTCGTCAGTCTTGCTGATGCAGTCCGAACAGCATGTAGAAAACTGCTCGACCAGTTGGATGAAATCGACGCCAGGCACGGAAGGTAATTTCAATGGTATCAAAATCAGAAGCGGAAAATGCAGTAAAAACATTGCTCGGATACTTAGAGGCTGATCCCGAACGCGAAGGTCTCCTCAAGACACCGAAACGAGTCATTGATTCGTGGGATGAAATATTTTCAGGATATTCAGTTGATACCGAAGAACTGCTCCAATCGACCTTCAATGGTGAGGGTTACGACGGTATTGTGCTGTTACGTGACATTGAGTTCCATTCTACCTGTGAGCATCACCTCCAACCGTTTCGTGGTCGCGCCCACATTGCTTACATACCCGTAGACCGTATCGTGGGAATCAGTAAATTGGCACGAATCGTTGACGCCCACGCTCATCGATTACAGAACCAGGAACGTATAACGAAAGGGGTCGCTGACGACCTTGAGCAACACCTCAACCCTTTGGGTGCGGCGGTCATCCTCGAAGCATCCCATGGTTGCATGAGGTGCAGAGGAGTTCGTAAGCAAAACTCGATCATGACCACTTCCGCAATGCGTGGTGTATTCTTTGATAAACCTGAAGCTCGTCAAGAATTGATGCAACTTATTCAATCCCGTCCACTGTGAGTGATACTATGGAATTTGAAGCATGTGAGCGTTCAGGTGAACATACGGGTGATTCTGCTGCCGATTTAGCCATGACGTACAAGATTGTAGAGATTTTCCATTCGGTGCAGGGTGAGGGTGTGCATGCTGGCGTACCTCACGTATTCATCCGATTTGGTAAATGCAACCTTCAATGTGAATGGTGCGATACAGATTTTGAAACATACGATGAGATGGCGGCGGTTGAAATTCTTGCAGAAGTTGTAAAGTATCCCTGCAATCGGATAATATTGACTGGAGGTGAACCAATGCTGAACGATTTATGGCCGCTTCAACGACTGTTCAAAGCACGAGGTTACAGTCTTTCTTGCGAATCCAACGGTACCATCGAAATTCCAGAGGGGTTGCTCGACTGGATTTGCATCTCCCCGAAAGATCAAATGTATCCCGGTGTTAAGATTCGACAAACGCATGGCGATGAACTCAAATGCGTGTACGTAGGGCAGAACTTAGAACTGTACGATGAACTCAAAACTGGCTTTACACACCATTTCCTCCAACCATGCTATATGGAACAAGAATCCGTTGAATGGAACGGAAGAAATTTTGGATTGACTGAAGCAGTAGTCAAAGAAAATCCAACATGGAGACTGAGTTTACAAACTCACAAATGGATGGGGGTCGACTAGAATGCCACGCGCAGTCATCGCTTTTTCAGGTGGAATGGATTCGACAGGTTTACTCATGCGACTCTTAGCAGACGGTTACACCGTTGACTGCATTTCATATGAGTACGGTCAAAAGCATAGCATTGAACTTGAACGCGCATCGAAGAATATTGAATATCTTGCTGGAAGTGGGATAGAGGTCTCTCATCGAATCATTGACTTATCAAGCGCAATGGGGGCTTTTGAAAGTTCATTACTGAAAGGTGGAGACGAAATACCGGAAGGGCACTACGAAGAAGAACAAATGAAATCCACTGTCGTTCCAAATCGAAATGCGATTTTTGCTTCTATTGTTTATGGATATGCACTATCAATCTCAACTCGAGAACACTGCGACGTGGAAATCGCTCTGGGTGTACATTCAGGAGATCATGAAATATATCCAGATTGCAGACCGGAGTTCTATACTTCACTCGGTCATGCTTTTGCAACTGGAAACTGGGGCAGTGAGCGCGTTTCTTTTACTCTGCCGTACATAGATGCAGATAAAGCGTTGATACTCAAAGATGCACGAAATGCAATCGAGGTTTTAGGACTCGACTTCACCACTGTGTTTGCAAACACGAGTACCTCTTACAACCCCGATAAGGATGGGCGGAGTTCAGGAACCAGCGGTGCAGACATTGAACGTATTCTTGCTTTCCATTCGATTGGCGAAAGAGATCCCGTTGAGTATCAAGGTACATGGGATACGGTGCTTGAAAACGCACTTCGCGTTGAGAAAAAACACAAGGATATGCAGTATAAAGAGCGTCTTACGGAAGAACAGTACTATGTCACTCGACAGAGCGGTACTGAAAGAGCATTTACCGGGATATATTGGGATGAGAAACGAACAGGCGATTATTTTTGCATATGTTGTGGGCATTTATTATTCAACTCTGACATGAAGTTCGATTCAGGATGCGGTTGGCCATCGTTCCACACCGAGCATCCAGACGCTGGCATCCGTCATATTGATGATTACACCCATGGAATGCACAGAACTGAAGTGCAGTGTGAGAAATGCGATGCACATTTGGGCCATATATTCAATGACGGACCCCGGCAATTTGGAGGACAACGTTACTGTATAAATTCTGCATCGCTGCAGTTTGAGGAGTTGGAAGAATGACAACACGGATGAGAAGATTTGTTGAAACAGATACGGGGCATCGAGTCCCCAATCACAAAAGTAAATGCAGGCACATGCATGGGCACCGGTATCGTTTCGAAGCTGAAATTGAAGGCGATACGGTTCAAACATCAGGCGTGAGTGAAGAGGGGATGCTCATGGACTTTTCAGATGTTAGTTCGATTCTAATGGAATATGTACACGATGTCATTGACCATGCCTTTGTCGTTTACGAAGGAGATGAACTTGCACGTGAAGCATGCGAGCGAATGGGTCCAGATCATCGAACGGTCGTTGTACCGTTCATACCAACAGCAGAAAATTTGGCAAAATGGGCTTTTGAACAGGTTGAACCCCACATTACCTCAACCTATGGCAACGCGTTGAAATTAGTCGCTATGCATGTCCGTGAAACACCGAAAAGCATTGCATCTTGGATCCCTTAGTTATTCTTCCTCAGCGGGAGTGATTTTGCGACGACGTTCTCGCCTCCAGCCTTCATTGCCTTCCACATATTGAAGCGCTGTTGTCGCATCCAAAATACCCCCAATTAAGCGTGTAACTTCATCCTCTGTTGGCATTGAACGCATGATGCTTCTTCGTAGACTTTGTGAAAAACTGTTTCTTCGTTCATCATTACCAGGTAAGGCCGAGCCAAATTCACCAATACCCTGCTCCATTACTTTACGTAAAGTTGGGTTTAAACTGCGTTCAAGTGGGACGATGCTCGGGATGCCCGGGTTGGAGCCTTGTGTAGTAAGGACGCGCTGACGATGGAGTTCATAGACACACGCATTGACAGCATGTGAGAGATTGGCAATAGGATAACCTTCCCATGTTGGTAGTGTGACAAGAAAGTCACATAACTCAAGTGATTCAGTCGAAAGTCCTTTGCCTTCTTCACCAAAAATCAGGGCGACTGCGCCATTAAACGATTCAAGCCGCTCTGCCATTTCCCAAGGATAGCTGAAATGTCGAAAACTTGTTTTCACACCGATTTCTCTCTTACCGGATGTTCCAACGAGCAGTGAGCAGTCCGATGTTGCTTCCTCCAGCGTTTCGTAAACTGTGCAGGCGTCGAGTACTCGCCCAGCATGCTTCGCTCTGTTTCGCGCTTCGATATCATCAGGCGTGCACATCGGATTCACAAGCCGTAAGGAAGTGAAACCGTAATTCAGCATGGTTCTACAAACCGCACCCAAGTTGCCAGGGTGTGTGGCGCCAACGAGTACAATGTGCAATGAATAAGGACGATGCGGCAAGGGGATTCTTTGGCGATCCCCCATTTTCATTCCTCCTCAAATGGTCGCTTCGGATTCGATGTGAATTCAAGAATCCAGCGAGGATTACAAGGTTGATAAAGAAAGAATAAGAATCCACTGTCTTCTCTGTCTTCCATGACGAGAGAGCGCTTACGCACACCGAATTTATTACGTAAGTGCAAGACCAGTGCTTCAAGAACTTCCTTTTTTGGATGATGGACAGAAACGGGGGTGCGGTCCCAATCGACGCGCACGGTCACTTCATCGCCTCATTCAGTCGACTCTGCGCTGTCGATAACGGGTAACATACCCAGCAATCCAGTTGCGCAGTTTCTTTGACTCAACATCAGTAAGCATTTGGACCATCTTCTTGTTGTGATCAAAGTCCTCAGTGAATTTCTCTCCGTGGTCTTCTACAAGGTGTATGGCGCGAATTTTGATAAAACTTGGTCGAATATTTCCCATATGTATCACTCCTCAAACAATTTGACTTCGATTGGAATATCAGGTTCATCGTGTCGAGTAACCTGAAGACGGATCTTTCGGGGTGGATTCTCGATGCCCCGTGACCAGATTTTTTCATTGACGCTCGGGTCAATCCACACTTCTTCATCTTCACCGACTTTGAGGTGATGGATGACGTGTTCACGTATGATTTGGATTGCTCGAGGTGCACGCTTGTAACGTGTGATACCCCATGCTTTGCGGAGAGGAACTGTAAGTTCGGATTCGTTTGCTCGTACCATATTCTTCACCCTCATCGTTGGAGCTTACTACGGCGCCAGTGGTGTCGCTTTGGATGCGACACAGTGTTTCGGTCGGTCTTGAGCATG
>DAXG01000005.1 GCA_002506275.1 Euryarchaeota archaeon UBA259
GAAGCACTCCGTCGAATGGTGGGGGAAGGGAAGAGGTGTATCTCGAATTATGCGCCGTACAGGTCAAAGCCGTGGTGCACAAAACCCGCACACACTTGGTGGACGCCGAGCACACGGGCCTAAGGTCGAAAAGAACTGGGGACGAAAACTCAACTTGAAAGAACGCCGTCTTGCACGTAACTCGGCATTGACTGCAACGACATCAGTCGAAACAGTCAGTTCCCGAGGCCACCGTTTCTCTGAAGAAATTTCTCACCTTCCGATCGTTCTTGGTAACTACACTGAAGTCCGAGATGGAAAGAGCGAAGAATTCAACATTGAATCGTTCAACCACGGTTCCGCTACTCGAAAGGTTCTCGCCATCTTCAACCAAATTGGTCTTGGAGATGACTTGATGCGTGCTCGTGACGGTCGAAAGATTCGTGCGGGCAAGGCTACCATGCGTGGGCGTGTCCACAAGACTCCAAAGTCCGTACTTCTTGTCGTTAAGGAGAAGTCTGGATTGGCACAAGCCGCTCGAAACCTTCCTGGTGTCGATGTGGTTGCAGCCCGTGACCTGTGCGCCGAAGATTTGGCGCCTGGTGGCGACATCGGTCGTTTGACCGTCTTTACCAAAGATGCTGTGGAGGCACTTAACTGAGGTGAACATCATGAACGCATACGACATTATCATTCAGCCTTGGTTGACCGAAAAATCGATGGAAGCTCGTACTACTGAGCAACGCCTCGAATTTATCGTCCACCGCAGTGCATCAAAGAGTCAAATCGCACGTGCGATTGAAACCATCTTCGAAGTCGAAGTGGCGAAAGTCAACGTACGAAATTCAAAACACGGCAAGCACGCTTCCGTTAAGCTTGCCGAAGGTTACGACGCAGAAGACGCAGCAATGCGCTTGGGAGCATTCTGAGGTGATTTATCATGGGTAAGAGAATACGTGCACAACGAAAAGGTTCCTCTCCACGATACCGTGTTGCAAGCCATCGGTTCCCAGGTGCGAACCGCATGCCTCGCACTGAAGGTGTTGTTGGTGAAATTACAGAATTGCTACACAGCCCAGTTCACTCAGCTCCACTCGCTCGGATGAAGTTGCCAGACGGTGAATCCACACTTGTTGTGGCTACTGAAGGCCTCGCTGTCGGAGCAAGCGTCGCTATCGGCGACAATGCTGCACTCCGTCCGGGTAACATCACTTCACTCGCGAACATTCCTGAAGGAACTGCAATCAACAATCTTGAACTTCGTCCTGGAGACGGTGGCAAGGTTGCTCGTGCCGCTGGTAACTCGTGTTTCGTAGAAGCACGAATCGGCGACAAGGTTCGAGTCCGAATGCCATCTGGATCACTCCGTGAACTTCCAGCAAAATGCCGTGCAACCATCGGTGTTCTTGCAGGTCACGGACGAGATGAAATGCCACTGCGAACTGCAGGTGCTGCTTACTACAAGGCCAAGGCCCGTGGTAAGTTGTTCCCTCACGTCAGCGGTGTTGCAATGAACCCCGTGGACCACCCGCACGGTGGTGGAAACCACCAAGCTGTTCACGGTCCTAACTCGGTCGCTCGTGGCACCCCTCCAGGTGCTAAGGTCGGTCTGATTGCACCAAGCCGCACTGGACGAGGTCGCGGTAAGAAAATCTGAGGTGATGATGTATGGCACGTAAGAAGAAGAAGTCCTTTATGACCCCGAAAGCCAGCCGACGTAAGGCACGTAAGCGCCTTTCGACAACCACTGGCCGAGTGAAGAAAGAATTCACGTACCGTGGATACTCTGTTGAAGAGTTGTCCAATATGCCTCTCTTCCCACCTGAAGATAACCCAGGCGCAGAATGTATTGCTACAATTCTCTCTGCTCGAGCACGCCGCTCGATGGTCCGAGGTTTCTCAGAAGAGAACGAACATTTCCTTCACCGTGTTCGACGTTCCAACGGCAAGACCGTTCGTACGCACCGCAGAGATATGCCAATCCTTCCAGAATTCGTCGGTAAGACCATCTCGGTCTACAGCGGACAAAACTTTGTCCCAGTCGATATCAAGCCGGAAATGATTGGTCATTACCTTGGTGAATTCGCTATTACCCGAAGAGGAGTCGCTCACAGCGGCCCTGGTGTCGGTGCAACACGTTCGTCGAAGCACGTGGCTCTCAAGTGAGGTGTGATGTATGGTAAAGACACAATTAGATCGCCGTTCAAAGCGCCGTCAAAACCCACAAAAGGGTTACACACAATTACTTCAGGGCAGCCGATTGGCTACTGCTCGTGCAGTCAACATGGACATGCACGTGAAGCATTGTTTCGAAATCTGCCGATACGTCAAGAACATGAAGGCAGGAGAAGCTATTGCTTTCCTTAACGAAGTTCTCAAGATTGATTCAAACCGAGCAGATATCCGCCGCAAAGCAGCAGCAGTCCCCTTCCGTCTCGGAAGCGGCAACAAAAAGAAGCGACGCAGCGGTCCATCGATGGTCGGTCACCGCAAAGGGAAAATTGGCCCAGGTCGCTATCCTGTCAAGGGTTCCCGCGCAATCATCAAGTTGATTGAGAGCGCAATGGAAAATGCACGGCACCAATACGAAGATGTCGACCCTGAAGAAATGGAAATTACACACATCGCTGCACACCGTGGACAAATCCGTAAAGGATTCATTCCTCGTGCTCGCGGCCGAGCAACCCCTTCGAACCACTACCAAGTGAATCTCGAAATATTCCTTGAAGACTTTAGTGTTCAAGAGGACGAGTTGGAGGACGACTTCTGAGGTGATTGATTATGGCTGGTAAACAAAGTACTCTACGAACCATCGTAAACCGCAACGTTGAACGACTTCTCGTCAAGGAATTCTTGATGAAGAACACCAAAAACTCCGGTTTTGGTGACCTCGTGATTCGACGAACTCCACAAGGAACCGAAGTCACCGTTCACGCAGAACGTCCTGGTATGGTCATTGGCCGAAAAGGAAAAATCATCAATGAACTCCAAAAGAGACTTGATGAGGAATTCGCAATCGAAAACCCGAAGCTCAAAGTCGAAGAAATCGACCGCAAAGCTGCTACACTCAACGCTCAAGTTATGGCTGAGAAAATCTCATCCGCTCTTGAGCGTGGCTGGTACTACCGACGTGCTGGAGCAAGTGCTGCTCAGAACATCATGGAATCCGGCGCTCGTGGTGTCATCGTTACCGTTGCAGGTAAACTGACTGGATCTCGAAACCGAACCCAGAAGTTCATTCTTGGTCACGTGAAGTATTGCGGTGAAACTGCTCTACAACACATGGACAAGGGATACGCAGTTGCTGTTAAGAAACTCGGAACAATTGGTGTGACCGTCGAAATCATGCGACCAGGAACCCGTCTACCTCACGAAATCAGTATCTTCTCTGAAGAAGAACTCCGTATTCGTGAAGAGCAGGCTGCTGCTGAAGCAGAAAAAGCGGAGGCGAGCGAATGAGCTACGTTTCAAACCGTGAAATTGCTTCAATGAGCCAAGATGCTCGAGAATCTCGACTTCTCGAATTGCAAGAGGAATTGCTTCAACTTCGTGCTGAGAAAGCACTTGGTGGCACCCCTTCGAACATCGGAGCATACAAGGCAACTCGCCGAAGTATCGCTCGACTCAAAACCCATTTGAACACAAAGTGAAACCCACAAGGAGAAGAAAACAATGGCGGCTATCTGTAACATTTGTGGACTCCCAGATGAACTCTGCATTTGCCAAGAAATAGCCAAAGAACAACAACGAGCCATCATATCAACCGACCGACGACGCTATGGAAAAATCGTAACCAAGGTAGAAGGAATAGATGACTCAGCAATCGACATTAATCAACTCGCAAAATTACTCAAGAACAAATGTGCTGCAGGCGGAACAGTGAAAGGACGAACAATTGAACTTCAAGGCGATCACAAAAAGAAAGCAGCAGGTGTACTCAAAAACAACGGATTCAATGTGGAGGTGCGATAATATGGATATGTATAACTCAACATGGATTGGTACGACATTGAACGTTGTATCCTCGAACGACCCCACACTGGTCGGACGCTCCGGACAAGTCATTGACGAAACCAAGAACACATTGGTTTTGCTTGAAGGTGACCATTCAGTTACCTTTGGCAAGGCCGCAATCACATTCACCATTGATGACAGTGATGTCATCATTCAAGGCGCATTGGTGAGTCAGCGCCCAGAAGACAGAACTCACCGAAAATACAGGAAGGCCTGATACCATGCGAGACATTGGAATTGATGTAAAAAACCCCACCGCTGAGTGGGACGGAGATGCAAACTGCCCGTTTTACGGTTCACTGCGCTTGCGCGGACAGGTGCTTGAAGGTACAGTTTCAGGTGTTGGCATGCAAAAGACAATCACCATCGAACGCCATAATGTTCGTTACATGGAAAAGTACGAACGATTCGAAAAGCGTACCAGCGCTGTGTCTGCACACTTGCCGGCATGCATCGGCGAAGTCAGTGTTGGCGACTCTGTGAAAATCATGGAATGCCGCCCACTTTCTAAGACCATCTCGTTTTGCGTCATTGAACACACTGGAGGTGAAGCTTGATGCGTGGAATTGCAGGTAAGCAAACCCGTGGTCTGCCAACCGCAGCACGTCTTCACGTCGCTGACAACACCGGTGCAAAGGTTGTTCAAATCATCAACATTCTCAAACTCGGAAACACCATTCGACGTTACCCTGCTGGTGGCGTTGGTGACCTTGCTAAGGTCTCGGTCAAGAAGGGAACTCCTGAAACTCGACGACAAATGTTCAACGCAGTCATCATCCGACAACGCCGACCTTTCCGCCGAGTCGATGGAACCTGGGTTCAATTCGAAGACAATGCTTGCGTCATCACGAATGAAAAGGGCGATGTTCAAGGATCGGATATCAAAGGACCAGTATCTCGTGAAGCAGCTGAACGCTGGCCACGTATTGCAGCCAATGCAAAACAAATTATTTGAGGTGAGAATATGGTAAAAAGTATGAAACCAACCAAGCAACGAAAGGCACATTTCAACGCTCCTCTTCACGAGAAGCGAAAGCGAATTTCTGCCCGACTCCAACTCGACAAGCCAGATTCCCGATTCGATGGTGTCCGTACGGTCACTGTTCGTGTCGGTGACACAGTTCGTGTCATGCGTGGCGACCTTTCCAACGGTGGAAAGCGGCACGGTGGAAAGCGTGGTAACGACCCATTGACGGGTCCAGTCATTCGAATTGATTCAGAAAAGGGTCGCCTTTACATCGAAGGTGCCAAGGCCAGCAAGGCCGACAACAAAGAAGAAGCGGTCCCGGTCCATTCTTCCAATGTCGTTGTCGTCAAACTTGACGAAACGGACAAGTTGCGTGTTCAGCAACTAACCGGTAACAGGAGTTGAAAAATATGGGAAGCAGTAACCACTTGAAGAGATTGGCTATGCCACGTAGCTGGCCTCTCCCTCGTAAGACCAGCATCTGGGTGACTCGCCCAACACCAGGCGCACATTCTCTTGAGTTGTGCATGCCGATTAGCCTCGTTATTCGAGATGTTCTTGGATACGCACGTTCAACCCGTGAAGTTCGTCACATCTTGCACAACGGTCATGCGTTGGTTGATGGTCGAGTTTGCAAAGACGTTCGCCGTGGCGTTGGCCTCATGGACGTCCTTACCCTCGGAGATTCCCACTACCGATGTGTCCTTGACCACAACGGTCGCCTACGGTACAGAACCATTTCTGCTGAAGAAGCAGCATGGAAGGTTTGCCGTATTGAAGGAAAGAACACGATCAAGGGTGGCAAGACACAACTCAATCTTCACGATGGACGAAACATCATTGTTGATGACGCATCTGAATATTCGACGGGCAGTTCTCTGAAAATCGCACTTCCGAGTCAAGAGATTGTTGAACATATCAAGTTCGTCGATGGCGTCCGCTGCTACCTTATCGGTGGTGCCCACGTTGGCGGATTTGCTAACATGAAGTCTTCAGAAATCAAGCGCTCCAGTATGCCAAACGAAGTTCTCTTCGAAGATTTTGGTACAATCGCATCCAATGTATTCGCTGTTGGCGACTCAACTCTCCCCCACACTGAGGTGGTTGAATGAGTGACGCAGCAAATCCAATGTTCATGCCTCGCATCACCAAAGTGAGTGTTAACATCGGTGTTGGCGAAGGTGGAGAACGCCTTGTCAATGCAGAAAATGTTTTGCAACTCGTTACCGGTGTCAAGCCGCAACGTACCCTTGGTCGCATTCAAAACCGAGACCTGAAGGTTCGCCAAGGTGCTCCAATTGGTTGCAAAGCAACCATGCGAAATCAAGAAGTCATCAAGAAGTTCTTGACCGATGCTTTCTGGGTTCGTGAGAACATGATTCCAGCATGGAACTTTGACCGAGAGGGTAACCTTTCGTTCGGTGTTCGCGATTACACAGATTTCCCAGGTCAAAAATACGACCCTGACATCGGAATTTTTGGAATGGACATCACCGTCGTTCTCGAACGACCAGGTCACCGAGTTAGCCGCCGCCGCCGTGCGAAAGGCAAGGTCGGAATGGGCCACAGATTAAACCCAGAAGAGTCACGAGCCTGGTTCACAGAGAACTTCGGCATCACCATCATGGAGGAATGAAAATGGCAAGAGATCACGGAGAAAGAATTGGACGAACCAATGGCTGCCGACGCTGTGGGCGACGACGTGGAATGATTCGACGACACGGATTGCGTGTTTGTCGACAATGTTTCCGCGACATCGCTCCGGAAATAGGCTTCAAGAAAATGAACTAAGGAGGAGAAAGATATGCAATTTGATCCACTCAACGACGCACTCATCAAGATGTACAATGCAGAGCAAGCAGGTAAGTTCAATGTCGAACTTTCACCGGCTTCCAAGCTGCTTGGTAACGTCCTTGAAATTATGCAAAAATCTGGCTATGTAGGCTCGATCGACCGAACTGAAAACGGCCGTGGCGGTACCTACTTGGTCGAACTACGCGGCGCAATCAACCGTTGTGGTACAGTGAAGCCACGGCACAGCATTCGACGTCAAGAATACGACCAATGGGAGACTCGCTATTTGCCTGCTCAAGACTTTGGTCTCTTGATTCTAACAACGAACTCCGGCATCATGCATCACTACGATGCGAAAGATGCCCGTATTGGTGGTAAGCTACTGGCTTACGTATATTGAGGTGAATAATATGGTAAAACTCGACAGAATCGAACACATCGTGACCATCCCTGAAGGCGTTACTGCATCGATCAGCGAAGATGGCGTCGTAACTATCCAGGGACCGAAAGGCTCTCTCTCTCGTGAATTCAAGAGTACGTTCATCAGTCTGCTTCAAGATGGTAGCGGATTGACCGTTCGTGTTGACATGCCTCGCCGAAAGCAACGTGCTCTGGCTGGAACTTGGAACGCCCACCTCAACAACATGGTGAAGGGTGTAACCGACGGTTTCACATACAACCTGAAAGCCTTCTACTCTCACTTCCCAATGACTTTGTCTGTGAAGGGCGATATTTTCGTTGTCAACAACTACTTCGGAGAACGCGTTCCTCGAAACGCAGACATTCTCTCTGGTGTTGAAGTGAAGGTCAACAATAAGGTCGAAGTCGTTGTCTCTGGCATCGATAAGGAACTTGTTGGACAAACAGCAGCAAACATCGAAAAGTGCGCCACGGTCAAAAACCGTGACCGCCGTGTGTTCCAAGATGGAATATACCTCATCAACAAGGAGTGATATGAATGGCAGAAGATTACGAAAAAATGACTGTTGCAGAACTCAAAGAGCTTCTCAAGGCTGCTGACCTACCGGTCTCCGGTAAGAAATCAGACCTCATCGCCCGTTTGGTAGAAGCCAACGGCAGCGAAGAGGCCGCATCGAACGATTCCGACGAGGATTGGGACGATGATGGTGATTGGGATGACGATGTTGCTGAAGGGCACGTCGCAAAGCAAAAACCAGTTCTTGATGATGATACTAAAGCCGCTCTCTCACTGCGATCTGAGCAAAAGAAGAAGACTCCATCGTTCCGTCGTACTGAATGGTTCCGATACAAGCGTCTTTCTCGCTCAGGCTGGAGAGCGCCTCACGGTATGGACAGCAAACAACGACGCAATTACAAATACCGCAGTGCACTTGTCCGTGTTGGTCACGGAAAAGTCGCCGCTGCTCGTGGACTGCACCCATCTGGATTCCGTGAAATCATGGTGCAGAACACACTCGATCTCGAAACCATTGACCCTGAAACTGAAGCTGCACGCGTTGGTCGAAGTGTTGGTGGACGAAAGCGAGAACAAATCTACTCACGTGCCGATGAACTCGGTATTCGTGTCCTCAACCGAAGGAGGGATATTTGATGCAAATTACGAATCAAAAGCGCCTAGCAGCTAAGTTACTCAAGTGCGGTGTTCACCGTGTTTGGATTAATCCAGCATACCTTGACCAAATCTCATCTGCAGTTCAAACCGATGATATTCGTGAATTCATCGAAGAAGGATGGATTAAGGCAAAGCCAATCAAGGGGACTTCCAGAGTCCGTGCTCGTGCTCGTCTTGAGCAGAAGCGCAAGGGACGACGAAAGGGACAAGGTAAGAGAGCCGGTACAGCCAACGCTCGAAACCCTCGTAAGAACCGATGGATGCGAACTATCCGTTCACAACGACGTGTTCTCAAGGAACTTCGTGAAGATGAAACCATCGAACCTTCTCAATACCGTCGATACTACCTCAAAGCAAAGGGTGGTTCATACCGTTCAATTGCCCACATGCGTTCTCAGATGACCATGGAAGGCGTCGAATTCAAAGGAGGTGAGCAGTGATGAGAGGAACTCGCCGCCGCTCCATTTTCCGTCGCCGTAAGGCAGGTTTGACCGATTACCGTCGCCGTCTCAAGCTTCTCACTGGCCGCAAGCCTCGTGCCGTCGTTCGTGTGTCCAACACCCGTACAACTTGCCAACTTGTGACCTGGGCAGCATCCGGTGACCTCGTTACAGTTTCCATGACCGGCTCCGACCTGTCCAAGAAATTCGGTTGGCCTGATGACTATTCAAAGAAATCCGTTTCGGCTTCTTACTTGGTAGGATTCGCCATGGGTAAGGCTGCTCTGGCACAAGGTGCTGAAGAAGCAGTTCTTGACATCGGATTGGCTGCTAGCACACCGGGGAACCGTGTTTTCTCTGCTCTCAAGGGCATGGTCGACGCAGGACTCGAAATTCCACACGGCGAAAATGTCTTGCCGGATGAAGACCGTATCAACGGTGCTCACATCAACGGAGACATGGCAGCTGCAGTTGAATCAACCAAAACCAAAATCGAGGGGGCATACTGATGACAGAAGAAGAAATCATACAAATGGCACCGGGGCTTATGCAAGCTCTTGCACCTGAAGAAACTGAGGATACTGGCGGACGACCTCGTCGTCGCAAGCAAGATGACCCAATGTCCGGACTCCGTAAGTGGGTCCCCAAGACTCGATTGGGTCAAATGGTCATGGCCGGTAAGGTCCTTACCTACGAACAAGCATTGGCGACCGGTCTTCCAATCCGTGAAGTTGAAATCGTTGATGCATTGATTCCAAACCTCGAAGACGATGTGATCAAGGTCAACATGGTTCAACGAATGACCGACAGTGGACGACGTGTTCGTTTCAATGTCATGGCATGCGTAGGCAACCGGGACGGATACGTCGGACTCGGTATGGCCAAGGCTAAGGAAGTGGCAGCAGCAATCCGCAAGGCAATTATCGCTGCTAAACTCAACCTCATCGCCGTTCAACGTGGTAACGGTTCTTGGGAATCGTCTGCAGGTCCTGGAACTTCGATTCCATTCAAGACTCACGGACGTGCCGCTTCAACTCGTGTCACATTGATGCCTGCTGCAAAGGGTAAGGGACTCGTTATCGGCGAAACCGGAAAGCGTGTCCTCGACCTTGCAGGTGTATCTGACGTTCTTTCACGAACCAAAGGTCAAACTCGCACCACCATCAATTACGCTGGTGCTACATTCAACGCTCTGCAGAACATGAACACAACTCGTGTTTCAAACGAATCAAAAGAGCGCTTGTTTATCAATAAAGGGAGGATTCTAGAATGAGTTGGATCGTAGTACGAGCACGAAGTAACGTCGGTGTCGAACGTGGTATCAAAGAAACCATGTTGCACATGAACCTAACAAAGGTCAATCACGCAGTGATTATTCCTGAGAACGCTCAGTATCGAGGTATGCTTCAAAAGGCCAAGGATTACATCACTTGGGGAGAAGCTACGCCAGAACTGGTCGAAAAGATGCTCTCGGAACGTGGCCGAATGGTTGGCGACGCTCCTTTGACAGATGCTCTTGTTGCAGAACACACAGACTATGCTGACATCACTGCTTTCGCTAAGGCGATTTCTGATGGTGATGCTACGGTCAAGGCAGTTCCCGACTTGAAGCGTGTATTCAGACTTCACCCACCGCGTGGCCCAAAGGGCTGGGGTGGCATTAAGCGATCCTTTGTGGTTGGTGGAGCCCTCGGTTCTCGAGGAGACAAGATTGGTGCGCTCGTTGAGCGTATGATTTGAGGTGATTATGATGGGAACAAAAGCAAACAAGCATCGTGGACGAAACCGATACCATGGACGTGGCAAGAAAGCCGGCCGTGGTGCAGGAAAGCGTGGTGGACGAGGAAACGCTGGAATTAACAAGCACCGAGTCATGACCCGAATCAAGTATATGCCAAACCATTGGGGTATGCACGGTTTCAACCGACATCCAACTCTTCGAACAGTGTACGTTACCGTCAATGTCAGCCAATTGGAAGACATGGCAAAAGGCAGCGACACTATTGATTTGACCGCACTTGGTATCGATAAACTTCTTGGAAGTGGTCGAATAAACAGTGCCCTTAAGGTCATCGTCCAAGAGGCAAGTTCGAACGCAGTCGAGAAACTCGAGGCCGCAGGTGGAAGCATCGTGGCCGGAGACGACGAATGGGAAGAAGAATGAGTCCCGATTTCTAAGGAGGAATTACGATGAAACACAAGCCAATGCCACTCGCAGTAGCTCTCTCTGGCCTCCTTTATTGGGGTCTACTTGTTTACTGGGTCCGTGACGATCTCCAAGCAGGTTTTGACACCGCTGGTGGAGAAGCAGCCATCTTTGGTCTTGTTTTCTCGCTCATCTATGTTGGCTACTTGATGGCCTGTCTCATGATTGACATGCCAGAGGGTCTCAAGACAATGCCCGTTGTAGGACGTTATGGGAAACTTCTCGGTTGGCTTGCCATGCTCGGTTTAGCGGCATGGTATGTGCGACCTTCTGCATGGGGCGGTTACGACGAAGGCGTCGGATTCTTCCTCGTTGGTATCTGTCTTCTTGGATTCGGTGCCGCTTCAATCATCACTTGTTTCATGTGGGGCGGAGATGACAGCAGTCGTCTTTACGCTCTTCGCAGATTCGTCGATGTTTATCCAACCATTACCAAGCCAGAACGACACGTTCGTTTCAATGAAAAAATGTGGACCACGACCTTCGTTTTGATCATCTACTTCGCAATGACCAATGTCATGCTCTACGGTCTGTCTGGAGAAGCATTGGATTTGTTCAGCGGTTTCCGCTCGATTATGGCAGGAGCTTCGGGTACAATCATGCACCTGGGTATTGGACCAATCGTTACCGGTTCGATTATCATGCAACTGTTTGCAGGTGCTAAAATCATTCGACTTGACCTCAGCAATTCTGAAGACAAGGCAATGTACCAAGGTGTGCAGAAACTCTTGGTTCTCATTATGATACCAATTGAATCGATTCCACAAACTTACGGTTTCCTTGACCCTCAAGAATTCCTTATCGACACCTACGGGCTTGGTTGGGCAAACTTCGTCATTGTAGCGCAGTTGTTTGCCGGTTCATACCTTGTTTTCCTGCTCGACGAATTGGTCAGCAAGTGGGGTATAGGTTCAGGTATTTCGCTGTTCATTGCTGCGGGTGTAGCACAGTCTACATTCGTAGGGACATTGTCCCCACTCCCTGCCACCACTGGCGTGCCTTACTCACTTCAAAATCCACCTTCGGGTACATTACCGATGATTTTCTATATGTTCCGAGAGGCGACGAACGCTGAAATGATTTCAAACAATGGGTTTGAACAGATCTTACTGACGCACGTCAATCCTGTTGCAGCGTTGTTTTCATCCATTGTTGTGTTTTTGGTGGTCGCGTATGCTGAATCCAGTAAACTCGAACTACCGTTGACGCACGGCAAGGTCCGTGGCCACAGAGGTAAGTATCCTATTCGCTTGGTCTATGCATCGAACATTCCAGTTATTTTGATGGCGGCACTGCTTGCGAACATCAACATGTTCTCATTGCTCTTCTGGAGCCATCCTACGCTTTCACAAACTCCAATTCTGGGACGTGAAGGCTGGGCGAGTGCATCTCAATACATTGGGACCTATGAAGCGGGTCAAACGACTGCTTCAGGAGGCTTCGCTTGGTACGCTAGCATGGTGAACGGGGTGAACGACTGGATGCTGCCGTTGTTGAATCAACAGGGTGACGTATTCGGGCATAGCTTGACTCAGATTATGGTACACGTTGTCTTCTACACTGCTCTCATGACCGTTGGTTCAATGGTCTTTGCAAAGTTCTGGATTGACACGACCAACATGGGTACCAAGGACGTAGCTAAGCAAATCGAGCGAACTGGAATGCAAATTCCTGGATTCCGTAAGAACCCTAAGATTCTTGAGAAGATTCTGGAGAACTACATTCCTCCGGTGACTTACTTCTCTGGTGCTTTCGTAGGATTGCTCGCTGCAGGTGCGGATTTACTTGGTACAGTTGGTAATGCGACCGGAACAGGTTTGTTGCTTGCGGTCGGTATCATCTTGCGTACCTATGAGCAAATCCAAAAGGAACAAGCGATGGAAATGCACCCAATGATTCGACAGTTCTTCGGAGCAGATTGAGTTTCATTCCACCTTCATTCGCTTTCAGCGACATGAGGTACACAAATTATCCCGTACTGATTTGTCCGGTGTATGATTTATAGTGTTCAGTGCTTGATTGATACCATGACTGGCCAACAGCCTCAATCTCTTTGGGAAAAGGCCCAAGTCTCCCAACAGTCACCTCCACGGCAGGTTGTCTTTGAGTTGCCTTCGAAAGAGGTTTCACTTGGTATCATCGCAGGCCTCACCGTCGTTGTTTTTGTTGCTTTGGGGCTTCTTTTTGTGACGCTAATGCCGACGGAAACAGTTGCTGTCACCTTGGATTCTGATGGCGATGGAATCTTGGATCCGAACGATACCTTCCCTGGTGATGCGGCCGAATGGAAAGACACCGATTACGACGGTAAAGGGGATAATGCAGACCTTGATGATGACGGCGATGGGTACTCAGATTTCGATGAAATGGAACGCTGTCTACCTCATACTGACCATCTTGATTATACGGATTTCCCATTGGATTCGGATGGTGATGGTGAATGCAATACCATCGACATAGACGATGATGNNCGATGGAATGGGTGTGAATGAATATCCAAAATACCCTATTGAGATGTTGTGGGAGCACGCTGGTGACTGCGAAGATGCAGCCTCACTCTACGTTTCCCTCATGGAATCCATCGGTTATGATGCCCTTCTTATTCTGTTGTTGGTCAAGCCCAATGAAAACGAAGATTGGGGTGGACATGCGATGCCTGCGATTTACATCCCCAATGCCACAGAAGGTGAAGGCGTTCAGCTTGATGATGAATCAAAGTCTGGCATGACCTTTCAGTTTGCTGAAGCAACAGGATGGTACGATGGTTACTCTGGCGTTGGAGTGAATGTCTGGTACGACATGGATAACATTCACCTCTATGATATTGAATAACTCTTACCACTTTTTTACCAAACGGTAATGATTTCGACTGAATAGGGGGATTCTGTATGGGAATTGAGGCGCAGTCCGCCATTTTTTACACCTATGGTTAGAGGTTACTTTGATATAG
>DAXG01000035.1:0-2434 GCA_002506275.1 Euryarchaeota archaeon UBA259
GTACCAATCGATATCGATGCTTTCGTAGAGCCGGCAATTCCTGGGAAGATTCCGCTCAACATCGTCTATCTCAATACCATTCAGGATGAGGCGCAAAAGCAGTATTTCGTACAAGAACTGTCTCGAGAGTTGTACGACTGGATGTTAACGCAACAACCTGCGGATGGAGAAATCAAACTGTTGTTTTTCATGGATGAAGTTGCTCCTTATCTGCCACCTCATCCACGCAATCCTCCGGCTAAAGATTTGATTAAATTGATTTTCAAACAGGCTCGAAAATACGGTGTAGCGTGTGTTTTAGCAACACAAAACGTCAGCGATGTGGATTACAAAATCCTCGCGCAAGCAAACACCACATTCATTGGTAGGTTTACGCAACCGCAAGATGTAGAGAAGGTTCGTCACCTGCTCAAAGAAAGCGGTGGCGACCAAGATTTGGTCGCACAACTTCCTACACTTGGCCCAGGGCAATTCCAAATGGTAGCGCCGGATGTTGACCCTGCACCGGTCCCAATACAGTGCAGATGGCTCTACACCGACCACGGAGCGCCGTTGAATGAGGATCAAGTGGAAGATATCATTTCAGATGAAATACGCGCTTGGGCAAAAACAAGGTCGTCCGGGAATACGAAAAACAGGGGTGCTGGAGCGGCACATGCAGCCAGCCGAGGCTCATCATGGAACACCCAAGGTCTCGATGATGAATGGGCGGTTGGGAAAGCGGAGAGTATCGTTGAAAATGCTCGAATCAAAGCCGTTGGCGGTATGACGGCCGCTGCGCACGGCCTCATCGATGACTCTGCATTTGAAATCCGCCTCATGGGTGGATTTGCAGTATTGAAAGACGGTCGAGACCCATTGTATACGATGCAAGCGGCAGCGAATATGGCTTCAGTGGTCGTCCTAGCGTGGACTATGGTCGCCCTGATGTTTGCTTGGAGAGACGGGAGTATTGATTGGTGGTGGTTGTTGCTCAGCATGGGGCTTTCCGGGGTAACCGGGCTGGTCATTACTTTGGAAACGCTCTTGTCACATGATGCCGAACTTTTGCATCGTCTCACTCGGTTTGCACGTACGTTTCAAATCGTACTGATTGGATGGTTGTGGGGCTTACTGGTGTGGAGTTCGTTCGGATCGCTCGATTTACGAGGTGCAGGGCCTTTACTCGAAATTGTCGTCGTATGGGTTACTACGTTCACTCTTATCGAGGTCGCACACCGATTCAGACTCGGGCGCATACGATGGAACGGAGGGTCGGCATTAGACAAACTCAAGGGAATGACTGCTGTTCTAACCGAAGTAGAAATTACTGAAATGAAGGCCAATTCGTCGCAAATAATGTCCGGGGTTCGATGGGGTCTTCACGGCATTACGATGCTTTGGTTGTGCATGTTGCTGATCTTGGGGCAGGGGACAATTCCTGCCGACACTGCGGACCAATGGGGGCGCCCTACGCTGTGGCTCGCCTCATTGTACGCACTCATGTTTGGCAGCGAAACATGGTTGCGGATGCGTGGGCGAATGCCCCAGTAGCTGTTATCCAAATCGGTTTGTACGCCGTTATGATTTCTCGTTGGGGGTATGGCTTGTACGGGTGGCTCTCGGAATCAAACACTGTAATCACACCTCGCTTGCTTTGGGTTAAGTCGCGGAATTGATATACGCGCGTTCTAACGGTCGGTTCAAGCAGGGGTTGCCAAGCTTGGTCAACGGCGCTGGGATGAGGTCCCAGTCTCTATGAGTTCGCAGGTTCGAATCCTGCCCTCTGCACCATTCAAAACGATGTGAACGACTTTTTGATATATGAAAAAGAAGATTTCATCGGAAAAAACGACCCAACATTAAACCATTAAGCGACATAGGACGGTTTGGTGAACATATGCTGAGCGTGTGGAGATATTCCTTACCTTTACTGATTGTCGCACTCCTAAGTGCAAGTGTACTTGCGCCTGAGGCCCGTTCTGAGGTTACATATCCTGAAGATTCGAACATCTTCATTGTCGATGATGTTGACGCACTTACCTTGGATGAAAAACGCGACATAAACCAAGTTTGTGACGACCTTGAATACGATACTGGGACGGTACTCGTGGCCATAATTATCAATTCAACAGCCGACTACACTTCTGGAAACGACTCAAACATGTCACTGGGTGAATTCAGTGAAGGCTTATTTGACGAATGGAAAATAGGAGATCAAGATTATCGCGACGGTTTGTTACTGGTGATTGCAACCAACCAGTCAGGAGACGGTTATGACTGGGTATATACCGGTGGCGACCATTGGTTGGAGTACTGGTATGTTCTCGAAGAGTGGGATGAAGACTTACCCGATTCGGTTTTTACGGACCTCAATAATTCCAACTGGTCCAGCGCAATAATGCCGATGGTTACTTCGCTGTCCGACGATGTCGAAGAGTTCTGGTTCGAAAAT
>DAXG01000035.1:2449-2796 GCA_002506275.1 Euryarchaeota archaeon UBA259
TGGCAGAGCACACCAACTCTTGATGGGGGCGATGGGGGTGGAGAGGCTTCTTCTGACCTTGGCGATAGCCTTGTTGGAATCGTTGGTTGTCTTGGATGCCTCGGTGTTTTCGGTGCGGTTGGGTTTTTCATTGTTCGAGGTTCAGGCGGTGGATCGTCTGGAGTTGGTATGAGGCAAAACTACGGAAATAACCGTGGATGGAACAACAACAACAACGGCTACTACCCAGGCGGCCAAGGTGGTTATCAGCAAAACAACTACTACATGGGCGGTAGCAACTCCAATTCAAACAGTCCACCTCCGAGCGGAAGCAGTGGTTCAAGCCGTGGTGGTGGCGGTTCAAGCCG
>DAXG01000035.1:2869-3486 GCA_002506275.1 Euryarchaeota archaeon UBA259
GGTTCAAGCCGCGGTGGCGGTGGTGGGCGACGAAGTGGTGGCGGCCGTAGAGGCCGATGAAATCCGCCTCAGCCTTCGTCTTCGATCTTGATTTCTCGTGCACGTTGCATGGCTTCATCGGTTGTGAACCAGAACGTCGGAGTTTCACCTAAATCTTTGTCCCATTGTTGGACTGCTCGAGCGAACATTTCTCCTTCCGTGTATGATTCGCACCATTTGAGATACCAGTCTGCTTGCTTAACCATATCTTCATCATCTGGAGAAGTTCTTTTCAGAATTTCAGCCTGTAGAGCAAACGTCATGACCCATACTGGAGCAAGAGCGTAGGTAGCGTATGGGTTTCTTTCCATGTCAACGCTGCGCCATTCTGTCCACAGTGAAAACACCTGGTCGTAAAGAAAACCAACGGCAAGGACGCCGAACATAACGGAAAAGAAAATCGCTATGAGGGCTATGTATGTGCTTGAAATAGGGCCAAATTCTACTGGAAAACAGACGCCTGAGTTGCATGAAGATGTAAATCGCCAATCGATCAACGGCCAAACAAGGAGCGTTATTGTGGTCCCCCAAAGAATCAAACTGACGACTGCTTGTGACTGCTGCATACGCCAGTATTG
>DAXG01000035.1:3591-21049 GCA_002506275.1 Euryarchaeota archaeon UBA259
ACTGATTCTTCGAATTGGGAGGGGCTGAATCGTGCTGCAATCCATGCATCTATGTTTGAAAGGTTCTTGTGTGAATTGGTAATGCATTTGACATGGGCGTCGCAGTAGTAACGGGAGCAAACAGAGGATTAGGTGCAGAATGGGTCAGTCAACTCCTGGAAGAGGGTTGGCAAGTATACGCCGGTTATCGGAATGAACTTGGGCGCTTAGCCACCTTTACTAATGAAAAACTTACAACGCATGTGCTGGATGTACAATCCAATGAATCCGTTGAATTATTCGCTCACAACGCTCCTCAAAAGATTGACCTCCTCATCAACAATGCCGGAGTAGCCGATGGGCGTTGGAGGAACCTGGCTGAAATCGACGATAAATGGGCTTTAGAAGTCATCGACATTAACGCACTGGGGCCGGTACGGGTTGTCAAATCATTGTATGGGAAAATGCAGCATGACTCACTAACCAACATCGCGATGATCAGTAGCCTCATGGCCTCAATCGATGATTGCCATATGGGGCGTTCATATGCATACAGAGCAAGTAAAACTGCACTTAATATGTTCACCGTTTCCATGAAAAAGGAAGCGGTTGAGGACAACATTGCCTTTGTCATTCTCCATCCAGGGTGGGTAAAAACAGACATGGGCGGCGATAGAGCACCTGTCGAAATTCCAGATAGTGTTTCCGGAATGCGTCGCGTATTGGCATCCCGTACACTGGATAACACGGGTGAATTTGTTCAATACGATGGTCAGATTCTACCTTGGTGAAGATTTGGTTAGGGTTATGTCCAAGTGTGAAGTGCCAAAGGCATGGCAGAGGATTCTCCGAAGTTCACCATGGTGAAGTCGCAAGAAATTGGTGATGTTCCGGCGGACCTATCCGAAAAGTCGCAAGGCCTTTTGAACACGCTTTCGATGTTGTGTTCGTTTCATAGTTCAGGAGATTTGGCGAGTTTTCTCCATTCTGAAATGTTCAATGGTTTAACCCGTCAAGGAGAAGTCTGGATTGGTTTTGAAATAGGGCTATATGTGGACCATACTAAGACTTTTGACGTATTTCCCTCACAAAAAGAGCTTGTTTTCGCTGATCATTCGGCAACTGGTGCGTTTTCAGAAAACCTCTACCGTTGTACTGACGAAGAAAAAACCGCAGAACAACTCGAGCGGTGGTTTTCGTTGGTCCATTCTCCTGATGCCCGATTTAAATAATCAGAAAAACAGGGAACAGCACGTCAAAGAACCGTCTGCTTCACGGATTTCGCTCATGTCAAGAACCACAGGCTCAAGCCCAAGGTCAACAATCGCCTGCAATACATGAGGGTATCCTTCAGCGAGCAACACTTTGCCGTTCGGAAGGCCAATGGTATTGCAGCCGTAGACTTCCTCTGCTGGCATCCATAACACTTCACAACCCGCTGGTAATTCGCCGAAAGCATCTTTCGGAAGGAATCCTTCTGGAGCGAGGATCACCGAGTCGGTTGGTGTTGAACTGATACTGGTGAGATGCAGTGCATGCTCTGGAATATCAATGACTCGAAGTTCGTGGCCTAAGTGGGTCAGCAAGTCGCGCAACTCTTCGATTCCTGCATCGTTTGTACGGGATGACCGTCCAACAAAGAAAAGGTCGCCAAGGCGTAAAATGTCCCCTCCATCCATGCGTGCATCCCCGTGCATTCTGCAAATTTTCGTACCGGATAGTTGTCGGGTAATGAATTCTGCAATCGGCGGTTGTTCATTGACACGTGAGGGGTGTCCGGGAACTGGAAGAAGGACATGGCCGTCGATGACGACTGCTTGATCTTCAACGAATGTGCAGTCTGGATGGTTTGCATCCGAAGGGAGGATGGTTACTTCAATTCCTTCATCGAGCATTGCTTGCCTGTAGGCTCTATGTTGCTTCTTTGCGAGCTCGATATCGGTCGGACCGGTTCCAAAGAAGTTGGATAAAGCACGGTCAAACGTGATAGGAATTGCTCGGGTAAGCGCCCGGCTTTTCTGGTCCAACCGAACCGTTGCCATGTGTAAATCGGCCGCTCAACCGCACTTAACGCTTCGCCCTTTATTGGAAGCGGGTTTCCGGAGTACGGAAGTTTGGTTGCGGGAACCGTTGGATTCAACAACACCAGCGGGTTGGGCAGTTCATGCACTCGGGCTATTCGCGGGCAACATTGCTGATTCTGTTGATTTTTTCTGCAACCTTTTCCGGTTGTTTTGGAGAAAACGAAAATCGAATGCCTGGAGCATCAGACCTTGTCGTTGAAGAGGCCGATGCGCTCCAAGGAGGGGCGTGGCAATCCATCACGCTACGAGCTGAAGTTGACCTCTCTGTCTTCATCCCTTACTTCATTCAAGATATGGGGTCAATGAGGGCGCAAAATGGAACGGTGTTCGATATTCAGGCTGGACAATCCCAAACAGTCAATATTTTGTTCCCCCCCCGTAATCCTGACATCGTACTGCTCATTGGAGAGTACGCTCGTTCGGACTGGCCAATACGAGCGGCTGACGAATCCTGGATGGATTGGATGCTCGACGATTCAAAGGGTTCCAGCATAACAATCGTTCCGAATGAAGATGATGGTGGGATGTGGCCATGGGTCGTTCCAGGGGTTTCCTCCGGTGGTGATGTTTCAGTATTGCAATTGTCAACAGAACGCCCACAGCGTGCAGACCTTACCGAGGAAAACGGTGTAGGTGCGAGCGGTGGATGGTTGAATGGTAGAGACGTGTACGAATGGGTTGATTTCATCACGGATGAAACCCCAGATCCTCTCGACTTAGCTGATGGTGCGGTTGGTTATCTTGACCGATGGATTGGTAACGGAAACCCCGCCTATGAAGACGCTATCACGTACTTTGAAGGAGTTATGATTGGATACGGTCTTGATGTCAAGGTTCACAGATTTCAGTCCGGCACATTGTGGGCTGTGAACATTTGCGGATACAAAACTGGAACCGTCTATCCTGACGAATGGTTGGTTTTTGGTGCTCACTTTGACATTGCTCCAATCGCAACACCGACCTCTTTCGTACCGGGCCTTGAGCAGACAGGATATGGGACAAGAACGGGTGCATACGACAACTCTGCTGGTACATCCATGGTGCTTACCACAGCGAGTGTTTTGGCTGATTTCGATGCACGTAGAACAATGGTGTTTTGCTTGTGGTCCTCTGAAGAAGAAGGGTTGTGGGGTTCAAGCGCATTTGCAGGCGACCTACCTGATGGAGTCACCGTCAGCAATTACCTCAATCTCGATATGGCTGGAATAAATTATCCCGGTGATTTCGCACTTTCAGTGTACCTTGGTCCAGACGGAACTGGAGATGTCATCGATCAATCGGGCATGTACCACCTTGCAGAATGGATTGGCGCTGATGCTTTTGACCTCTCATACCAAATGGAGCGGGGTCGGGCTGAATGGGCTGCTGGAGGCGAGGAGCCACTTTGGCAGAACAATTACCAGGATGTTGTTGCGATTTACGAAAGTCCAACTGCTCGAAGTGACCATCAGCCTTTCCAAGACATAGGCGTCGCTACACTTGGATGGAACGGTGTTGTCGATGGATATCCTTGTTACCACAAAATCTGTGATAAGTTGCCTGAAATGGAAGAATACATGACTACTGAGAATGCAACGGGTGAAGCGAACCTTGTTCACTCGTGGGACATCGTAACATGGTGGGCCGTATACGCCTTCTTGCACATGGACCAAACGCCAGTTCCGAATGAATTGTGAGTTCAGTCGGCTTCTGCTAGGAGTGTTCGAACATCAGCAAGGACAAGGTCAGTAATCCAATCGTTGTCCCCCCACCAAATTCTCTGCATGCCGTTTGAATCGACCAGAACCGTCCCGGTCGAATGGTTAACGCTGTAAGCGTCGGGATGATGGCGCGCAGTTGTAGAATTATTTCCGGTCTGCTCCAACTCCTGTTCTTCAATGGAAAGTCCTACGGCGAAGTTTTTCCAAACCGATTGAATCGTTTGGAATTGTGGAGCGTTCTCTTCGGTTGAATTGGCTGTAACATGGGGCCAAGAGACGTTTCGATAATACTGCCATTCAAACAGAGCGGGTACGTCGTCTCTCCATGGGTCAACAGTGATGGTCAAAAACTGGGTATTGTTGTGTTCATCGGGTGAAAGTTGGGAATGAACCCAGCGTAAATTCTCGGTAACAATTGGACAAATATCAATGCAGTTGGTGAATAAAAAAGCAATGACAACGACTTTGTCTTCGGTCTCAATGGCAAAATTCCATACTTCACCATCTCCATTCACTAACGTGAAATCTTCAACCAATACATTTGGTGTAATATCTTCTCCATGGAAATTTGAAACATCACTTCCTGTTCCCGTACATCCAGCCATGAGAAGTATGCTCGCAATCAATGGTGCTAATACTTGTTTCGAATTCAAATTAACACCTCAAATAGGTTGGCCAAGGTAAGCAATGTCGGTCTCGAGTTGAACAATATACAGTCCCGTGGAGATGCACGATGCGTAGGTCAGCCCGTTATGGTGCTCAACGGCCCACAAGAACGGAACCCACCCGAAATCATAGAAACTGGAATCAAGAGGCGTTCCATCTTCACCATGGGGTAAATACCATCCAACCGTTGCCTCGAAATGAGTCGCTATACGGTCATCTGGATTCGTTGGAGAGACCAATGTTTCAACATCAATAACCCACAATCCTGCATGGTAATGTGAAATGTAGAGGCGCCCGTCCCAGCCACCTCCATGGCTCTGGTCGGTGGATTCATCGGTCTCAAAATACGCACTATCGAGATTGTGTGGTGAGAAGAGGAGCCATTCCTCGTCGTTCGGGTGGGCTTCACAGTCTGCACCGTAACAGTGCTCGCTTGCCCATGGTATCTCCCAATCTCGAATCAGTTTTGGTTGGAATTTAAGTTGCCCATCGACCATGGTATAGTCTGTGGTGTCAATAAGGTAGATGATACCGGTTCCCACATTGGTAGACAAAACTTCAACAGCAGCGGTCACAAGATGGACGGGTTCGTCAGAATATCCGACGTGAGAAAGATCAACCATGTTCGGGAACGGTTCAGCATAATGGATGTAAGACACACGGCCTCCGTTTTCATTGCCGTTGGTTCCACTGTCGGGTTTTCCATCTTCATCTAAATCAAGGAATTCCATCCACTGGCCAACTTCTTCGGCCCTCCAACGACATTGGAGAGGGTTGCCAACGCCAGCCTTGCAAAGGGTTGCGTGAAGGGTGTATTCTTCGGGAGAATTCACCGGGTGAGGTACATCGGTGACATCTGCAATTCGTAGGCCTGCTTCCCAATAGCTTCCATAAATGAACGTGTGACCGTAACGTGGGTCGTTTGGATCTTCTCCTGGCCATAATTGCACAGTCATATCATGAATGTAAATCCAACCTCCGTTGGTTGCTTCCCAAGCAACTTCGTATTCTCCAACTTTAATAATCGTATGACCAATACCCGATGCTGGAACGCCTGGAAGGTTTCGAGATGCAGAACCATCGAGATTGAGATGGGCAATGGTTACTCCACCACATGCCTCACCAATAGCGTCGTTGCATTGCTCATAATCCGGGTTGGCGATAAACACATACCACTCGCCATCAATCATCTGCGTGTATATGTTGTGTGGGCCGCTTGGATGGTCAACATCGTACCACGAATCAATCCAAGTTGGGTTTGTTTTGTCAGTTACATCGATGAGGGTGACTGAAACTTGGGCCGGGTCACTCCACTGGCCTACATTAGGGTCTGCATTTCCGGGGTCAATGAGTTGATTTTGCTGTAAGATGTACTCACGGCCATTGTATTCGAGGTATTTTACATCGAGCACTTGCGTGTTCGGGTCGTTGTAGACTCCAGTCACCGTCGTGTTGTTTGGGTCGGTGACGTCGACGATGTGCATATCGTTCCATCCAGCAAGGTATGCGTATGTTTCACCGTCAGGGGTTGTAGCCACTTGAATTTCGGCATTCCCTGTGGTCGTAAGTGAATTGTAGTCCATCAGTGCCATGTTATCGGTCCCCGCAATGTGTTGCGACGCATTGGAGTGGTCGTGACCTTCGCCTTGGAAAAGTGGGTCGTCTGAAATTGAGATACGCTCTGGAGAATTATCTGTGGAAATTGAAGAACCAAACGTCAACAACGATGCTGATCCAAGAAGAAGAACGATGAAAACGCCGAGTCCGACCTCTTTCATCCCGATGCCATTGCCCTCTGCCATGGTTAGGGCGATACACTACTCCGTTTTGTCTTTATGTAAGGTTGTGAAGCGACCGATATGACGCGAGGAGGGTGGTTCAGGTTGCTCATGGCGTTTCTCAGCCTATTGCTCCTCTCGCCGACCGCTGTTGGCCATGAACAGGAAACGTTGAACGTTATTATCGTCGATGATGAAGCCCGTCCTGGAAACGTCACTGATTCTGCTTTCGTTGAAGGAAATAACATCGTGTTCCGAATGCGAGACAACACTGAAAACGTTTCAATGCGTATTTCTATTGACAACAATCAAGATGGTAATTTCTCAAGTCCCGGCGACAATGTTTCCAGTTGGTTGACGCGCACTTGTCAGCTTGATGAGAACGGAAGTCTCGTCGATGAGGCCTGTGCAGTATCGTATGAGCGCACGTTCAACACGACATCACAAGGAACGTATCATTATCAAGTTGAGCGAAGAATAAATGAGACGCTGGTTGAAACTTGGCAGTACGCCATTACTGTGCACCCTGACGTTCATACCGAGCCAGGACAACCATCAATCGGAGACTGTTTTGGAGCGGACTGTGATGAAGATGTTTCGGCTGATACGAGTAGTGAATCCGATAATGACACAGAAAATATATTGATTGCTGTCATGATCTTCGCTGCTGTCGGTGCCGTCATGCTCATCCTTAGCATCCGTAAAGAGCGGCTTGTGGCTGAATCCGAGTTTTTAGAATCGGAGTAACTAACCCTCGATTGTTGGACAGCGTTCATCTTCGTCGTCAATGATGATGATGTTGGCCCACAAGTAAGTGGTTCGTACAGGTTTCTTTATCGGCCAATGTTTCTTCATCTTCGTGATGAAGTTCACATCGAATGAATACGTTTCATCTCTCGTCATGTTATCAAGTGACTATTGCCATGCTACCTATATCAAACAATGGCCTATATCCTTTGGGAAAAGATTGTTTATTTCCGTAATGCGGTAAATGTTTTCTTAAATGCGTATAATCACTTCATAAAATCGGTTTTTGGAGTGGTAAAAAAGATATGTTGTTTTGTTGGTATTAACCGCAGGTATGCGTAGGTTTGAGAAGGGTATGCCCTAAGCCATAGACATGGCCGGGTCAAATGGAGCGCAGGCTTTGCTCCTCGTTCTGATAATGAGTCTTGCACCTCTCTCTGGGTGTTTTGGAGAAAATATGAGTTCTCGCGTGAACTCTGAGAGTGATGTTGTTGTGACGCCTGAAACGCTTTCGGGTGGAGTCTTCCAAGGGATGACGATTGCTGCTGAAAAAGACCTCTCAGCATTTATTCCTTACCTGATCTTGAATGAAGATTCTGGTTATGTTCAAAATTCGACCGTTATCGATTTAGAGGCAGGAGAGTCTGTATTACTGAATGTGTTGGCTCCACCGAGAACCGATACTGCTGTTGTTTTGATTGGAGATTTTGGGCGTGACACATGGCCAATTCGGTCCATTGATGAGTCGTGGAAAACGTGGTATGAGCGCGGCGGCCACCAATCGAATAACAACCCTGGAATTGTGAGGGTAGCGGGAGTAAATGGTTCCCTTGATACGGTGGAAAACCTCAACGGTAGCGCTGATTCAGCAATTGCAATCACTCTTGAAGTGAAGAGGCAAATGGCTGCAGCATACAGTGAAGCTGATGGTGGGCGGCATTCCACTGGAATCGTTGACGGTCGAACGACGTTCAACTACCTCTCGATGTTATCTGATGAGTCCTCGGACCCCACAGATGCTGCTGACGGCGCTATTGGTTACCTCGACCGGTGGGCGGGGCAAGGAAACGCTGCATACGAAGACGCTGCACAATATCTCATTCAAACACTCGAAAGTTTTGGTTTAGAAGTCATCACCCAGAGGTTCACCTATGATTCATTGATGACGGGCGCTCAAAATCCTGAAGCATACAATATTTGTGGCTACAGATTTGGCGACGTTGATCCGGACAAGTGGATGGTGTTTGGGGCACACTTCGATATTGCACCGCCAGTTAATGGTGGTATGTTGGACCCACACTTCTTCGGGCGAACATATGGAACACGGGTTGGGGCCTACGACAATACTGCTGGAACAAGTATGGTTTTGACTGTGGCTGAAGCAATGGCTGGGTACAATACTCGTAACACAATGGTGTTCTGTTTATGGTCGGGAGAAGAAGGTGGAAAGCGCGGCAGTGATTTTTGGACTGATTACTGGGTAAAGGAAGAGAACCCGAATGTTGAAGTTACCAATTATGTGAATTTGGATATGGCTGGCGTGAACTGGCCTGGTGGCGGTGGCGCACCTTGTGGCAACGGACACGGCGGCGGTGCTGCAGGATGCGACCCTGAGCCAGAAGTCGACCCAGATGGATATCCAAAAGATTCTGAAGTATGGCCAATGCGTGTGTATATTGGCCCAAGTCTTGACCACGATGTGATGAATCAACCTGGTATGGTTGGTCTCGCGATGTGGATTGGTTCTGATGCTATTGGTGTTGAAGAGCAAATGGCCCCACTTGTTGGCGAAGGATACGATGCAGAAACTTGGAAGGTTGATGATTGGATGGCAAAAGACCGACCTGAAATCATCGTCTACGAGGATACAACTGCGCGTTCTGACCACGCAACTTTCCAAGATAATTTAGGAACGGTTACAATGGGCTTTGGAGGCCTTGTCGATGGATATTGGTGTTATCACCAAACGTGTGATACGGTTGATGAGATGGTCGATTGGATGGACACCACGGGTAAAGACTACGGAGATGAACAATCTGGAACAAGTAACCTTGTTGATGCACTTGATACGATTACTTGGTGGGCGACCTACTCGTTTTTCCACCTTGATGAAACACCGGTTCGCAACGCCTACCTCTAATCCCTGCGGGTGAATTCTCTCTGATCAATTGGTATTGTTTCATCGATGTCTTCGCTGCTATCATAGCCGGCTCGATGCATTGTATAGCGAATGAAGCCCCAAGCAACTTGGAGTGCGTATTTCTTTTGTTCGGGCGTAAGGCCTCCACCAATTTGTTTCCGGCCAAGGAAATAGAAGTGGTCTTTGGAAAAGTTGTTCGGTGGATTGCTAAAATCTGCGGGGGAGAATATGTTCTTTTCTTTGAATAAATAATCGACTGGGTCCATCATTAGGCGGAAGAAATCACGGAGTTGTTCGTTGTTTGACATTAGAGAGCTTAGCGTAAGGGTAGAATCGCCGTTCTGTTCGATATCTTCGACGAGGGTATCCATGAATTCATCAAAAGAATTCGTTTGTTCATTTCCGATTTTCATCATTTCAAACAACACCCGCCAATCCAGTTGATGATCTTCTAAGCGTGTTTCCTTTGTAATTCCGGGTGTACGAAGTATCGAAAGAGCAAGTGTTCGCCCGGGTGAGGATTTCATTGAAGTGTGGGGTACAGGGGATGTTTTGCTATCAAAGCGGTTCGCCATAGCATAACAGATATGATGGATAATTCGCTTCCTGTTTCGACTGTTTGCTCCACCAATCGCTTTTGATAGGCCGTTGAGATTGTTGATAATCCATTTTTTACGTGGATCCTCGGCGCCTCTTGATGAAAGTGCAGGTGGATATGCGATGTCGAATGCCGACATGCGTGGTTGGTGTATGCCAGAGTTCTGGTCTGGTAATTGGCGAACGGTTGTTGTACCGTCTTCATTTGTCGTCTCGATTGAAGAACGATAGTAAAACGGTACAAAATTAACAGATGTGCGAATTCTTTGAATTGTCTTTTCCGGTAATCCAAACTGTTCAGCAAGTTGCTTTGTAGTGCGTCCACTCGAGGAAATTAACTCGGCGTCTCGACCAGAAATGCCTCTGTGTTTTTGGAATCGGTAAGCAGGATGAAAGCGCATAGGGTTCACATTTCTCGCTTCTTCAAAGCCTTCAGGCGTGACATCTAATCCATCGACAAGTCCTGTTAAAGCTCCGATAAAGAAGGCGGTTCTGGAATTGATGTTGAAATGCGACTCGACACGGGTTAAAATTCCTATTTTTTGCAGTTCTTCGCCTTTTTCAGGAGTCCAATCGTTCGGAGGAATGTACTCTCCACAATTCACCATGGAGAAGAATATTTGTAAAAACCTGAGCGGGGAGCACTTTCGGAAGTGGTGTTCGAAATAACTTTTCAGGGAGTCAACCACCTTTTTTCCCCCTTGAGGTGAAACGAATGTCTCGTGTTCAACTTCTACAGATGCTGCGTTACCACCCAGAGAGAATTGGTGCTCTAATGCTCCATACAGCAAAATCGCCAACCATGCTGACCACGCCTCATCGACTCGCTCTTCGTTGGTGAAAGGTATGCGTGTCGTGAGAACATTGTCGGGGTTGGTTAAATCTTCGGTAAGATGAGCGAAATGTTCGGAAAAATCCTTTTTCCGCTTCTTTTCCTCATCAGTTCTGCCGCTTAATTCTGCAAATATCTTCGGTGCAACGTCATTGACGCTTTGGTAAATTCGATTGTAAAAACCACGCTCACTCGTGAGTATTCGCTCACCGTCTGTATTTGATGCCGTGTATTGAAGAACAATTTGGAATAAGAAATGAAGTCGTTCTTCGATGAATTGTGGGTCGAGTCGATACGACATATCTCGGGCATTGGTCGTGAATACCTCGCCAAGTTTACTCGCTTGCCCTGAATCGACATGGTGTTGTTCAGCTTTGAGGGTTAGCCTCGGACCTGCTATTAGATCGCTCATTAGAGTACTAAACATTTGTTCAGCGCGTTTACTTCGTCGTAAAACCTCTCCTTGGTCAAACTCGTCAAGAAGGTCGTTCATAAGACCGGAATTTTGGACAAGTGCCTGGGATGGGAAATTCATGAACAGCATGAGGTCGATGGCGAGTTGTTTCGATTTGCGCCAAGTTTGTACCTTTGAGAGGGATTTGCCAATCAGAGAAAGATAATCGAAAAAGGCGGATGAGGAGGATGGTGGTCGGATTCCTTCAACATTGAAATACCATGTCAACCAAAGGGATTTGCCATCGTTCGAAAGGGATTTTGGGGGACTTGAAGCCAAGCCGTCAAGGGTGTTTGAGACAACTGCGGACCAGAATTTCGCATTGTTAAACAACCGACGCATAGGGAGTTCCGGGTCTTCACCCCCGAACTCAATAAATTGGACATCAAGGATATCCACAAAAAACTCTTCAAGAGACGGGTGGCTTTTCCTCGCAAAATGATTGAGGAGATGCGGTTTCTCAGCATGGAAAAAGAAATTCTTCACCATCGCTAAACTGGTCTCCTCGGGCCATCTCATGGCCGGTGTGTTTTCTGTAGACAGTGCCCAAATCATCTGGATTGTGTGCCTCAATTCTTGGCGTTTTATCGATGCACTCAGTAGATCGTTTATGGCGCCAGGAGCCTCAACAATTGATTCCCAATCTGGATAGGAATGCGCCATCTCAACCCAGAATGGGGATTGATTTGGAGCATTAAGGATTTTTTCTATCTCGTCACGTGATGAAGGTGCTAGAGAAAATGTGTCTGGTGAAAGTATATGTTCGAACACCGAATGGTCTATCTGTTCAAAGATATGCAGTAAAATTTTGTCGAGAATGTGGGCTTTGGCATCTAAAATGACATTTTTACCACTCATTCGCTCTACAGTTTGAACAAGTGAGGGTTTGGTAAAGTGAGGTTTGAATTGAGCATTGAATGAAAGATTGTCATCGATGATGACGCCTTCTCCTTTTTTCAGTTTGTATTCATCAAAATGTATTCCGAGAATGTCTTTACCGATGAGGTGGAGAATATACGGATGGTGTTCTGCGCACATCGATGCGTCTTGTAACACATATTCAAGGAAGGGTTCAAGTAAATCTCCAAGTGAATAATAGGTCTCAATAGGAAGGGTTCCGTCAAAACACCCTTTCGACAAAGATGTCAAAAATATCTCAATGACTCCGGACGACGACTGGTCGGAAAGCTCACCCCACCCCGGAGTGGTGCTGTACTGTTTTCTAAAGGCTGTGAGGGCGGTTGGGAGTCGAACTTGATTGCCGATGAATGTGTCTGCCTCTGCATTGCTGGTTCCTGAAAGAAGGAGGGTTGAAAATACGGGTATTGGCGCTGATTGAGATTTGATCAAATCACTGTTTTTTACTGCAAGTAAGTTGCTCCACGATTGCCTTTCATTTGCAAAGTTGTTGATTTGCGACTCATCAAGAACCCATCGGAGATAATCGTTGATGCTGTATCCTTCAACGTTGCTTTCCCTACGTAGAGCGTCTGAGATAAATTGGTCGAGATTTATCTTTGCCTGGCTCATATCAAGCATTTGAATTTCGAGTTCTGAAACTGTTTGCTCAGAAAGGGTTGGTAGGCTGAAGACAATGGATTCAGGTGCGTCAAAATAGGTGTTAATTCTCAACGCATGCTCAGCCTTTGCTGTTTGTGGAAAAGGTTCGCGAGTAACAAGAAGGAGGCGGAATTCAGGGCGAGAAAGGAGCACATTCATTCGAGTCATGATGTTTTGATACAATTGTAGAAAGTTCTTCACCGATTGTTTGGACGGTTCGGAATCTCTTTTCATCCATGTGCGAATTCGTTCTTCAATACTGGATTTGTTCAATCCTTTGTTTAAATTCCCTTCCGCATCGGAATAAAACATCTCATAGGGGTTGAAGATGACAACACCGGAAAATTCCAGCCCTTTGACCGTCTCGCCGTTGTAAGTTGTAAAATTTCCAACCGATTCCAAATCCTTTCCAAGAGTTGATTCGTAAGGAGTAATGATGGAAGTCTTCGAAGTGACAGATATTTCTCGGGCGTTGCGGTGAAGTGAGTCAATAACATGTCGAACATGCTCATCGGTAGGTGCAGATATGATTGATATTTTACAATCGGCGTTCTTTTCATTTGCCATATCGCTGATTTTGAGGAAGTCGCGTGGGTAATTTGGCATCGTTTCTGTTGGGTATTGATCTGCAAAAGTGCTACGGAAAGTGTCGTTAAGTACTGCAATGTTCGGGGCATTGCGGTAAACTTGTTTCAGCGTCTGTAAATCTGAATCAATGTTTTGAGAGATCCCGAAAGAAAGGAGGCGGTCGAGTTCGGAGTGGGCTCGCTCTTCAGTCCATGTCAAAATTTCAATGGTTTTTTGGCAGAAATCAAACCATGCAAAACCGCTCCTGTTCACCGTTTGCAAATCGTCTCCGGCAACCAAAATCGATTGAGAAGAAAACCCTGGTTTGAGAAGGAGGAGAAGCAGTGCCATCGTTGAAGGGGTTATGTCTTGAACTTCGTCGATCATCAACATGTCAAACCGGTGCTCAGACTTCCCACGGTTACGCGTCAGTTGTTTTCGAGCGAGGAACGACGCGTGAGGGTAAATCTTCCACTTGCTGTCAAGCGTGTAAAAACAAAATTGAGCGAAGAGTTCCCTTTGAGTTCTGGTTCCTGTGACCGAGCGGCCTTCGTGTTCTTCGTAAGCTGTTTCATCATCAATTGTCTTGTTCACAGCACCACTTGAATGGTGAAAAAGGGTGGTGAAATCAGACCATGCATCTGTGTAGGACGGAGGTGGCGTTGTACCTTGGCCCTTCTTTTCAAACCAGAGATCAAGTGCTTGTTTGAAGCGAGAATAGTCGAGAAGTTTGACGGAGTGAAGCATCGAATCTTCCGATTCCCGCAACACCCCCAAAATGATGTTGGCAACGCTTCGTGCACCAGAACCAGTTTTCTCCATGCCCATAATTCCGCTGTTTTGAGGGCGGCTTGCTCGGTCAGACCATTGAGCGACGACGCTGTCAACGAGTGGTTTGTTAAGGGTAACATAACGCCACAGCATCTTCTTCGAAGTCGTCTTGAGGTGTTCGACGATGAAGTTGAGGCAGAAGTATGTTTTCCCAGTCCCTGGTGCCCCACGTAAAAAGAGTGCAGCGTCGTTGTCTGAATCCATGTAATCGCGAAGAATGATGTTTTTCTCGTTCATTTCATTCTCTTCGGTATCGGAAAGAATATTCAGTTTGTAGGCTTCTTCAATCCAAAGATTCCAATCTGCATTTTCTGCACCACCAATCTCTGGGTGATAACTCAAAGCGGCCCCTGTCCAATGAACACGGGCTTTCTCAGCCTCTCTGCGTAGGAGGTCTTTTCCACTTCCTGGTGGGAGTTTACGGAGCGCAACCGATGGGAATTGGAAGGTTGTTACTTGATTGGAAGTTTGACTGAAAAGTGTTTCCTCAAACAACAACTGATGTGAAAATTCAAACCACTCGTCTGTGCTTTTTAAGAGGCCGAAACGCATACAGGCGTCGAAGAAAAGGGTTACGTTTTCGTTGTTTAAAGATCGTTTCGATAGTACTTCGTCGCGTAATGGTAAGAAGGTTTGGAGTTCTTCAGTGTAAGCACTGTTTGGATCGATGGTTGATGAAGCGCCCAGTTTAGTAATTTCTTCAGATAACTCATTTCGATATTTTTTGAGTTGGGTTGCACTTTTCTTGAGTTGAGTTGAACAGTTCATAACAAACTCTGAAATGAATGCTTCCAGTGAATCCTTAGAATCTCCGCTAAAGGAGGTGGTATAATCAGATGCTGAAAAGCGTAGTCGGTGTGTTCGCGACCTTCGAGTAAGCCCCATGATGTGTTTCTCGAAATGAGTTTGAAGCTTTGTTACTCCTGATGTGTTCATCGTTGAATTTGCTAGAAGATGAATCTGAATCTTAGACCATAAAGAGCGGTAGTAAAGGGTTGAAGGGAGTTCAAGGGTCTGCGTTCCAAGTGGACTTGTCCAAACCAAATCCATATGCTCGCCAAGTTGTTGAAAGAACTCGTGTGAGAGTTCGATGTCTTGGGTGCTTTTTACAGTCCACCTGCTTGCGAAAAGCGGCATGTATGCTTGGAGATGAGTGGTCCAATTCCTCCATCGTTCATCGTCCAGTTGACTGGGGTTTGGAAACGGGGTACAATGGGTGCTTTCAAGTGGAGGGAGTTCGATATCCATTGTCCTCTTCAAAATTTTCGTGGGTAATTTTTCTTTGAAATAATTCCACTCATAAGGCCTGCACGTCCAAAATACAGAGACGCCCTGTGTTGAGGCTTCGATGAGAAATTCATTCCATTTATCCATGGTGTTCGCCGTACCCGCAGCCTCATCCAAAAGAAGAATGTCAAGTGTGTCAAGCACAATGAGTGGTGTTCTGCCTGCCTCCTGTGCAGATTTGGCAAAGTTTTCGAGTGCGTTTTCGTGTTCGGGTGCGTCTTCGTAAAGCAGCGACCCCGTACGTATATTTTCCCACATTGACTGGTCTTGGGAAGATTCGGCACGTTGAAACTCAGAATACATCAGTTGGAAGTGTTGTTTAAATTTCTTCATCCCACACAGAAGTCGGGTGAGATTACGTAATTCTGTGGTCTTACCTAAGGATGGATGTCCGTAGAGCATGAGGTTGAGGGTATGACCTGGGGATGATTTCGAAAGATCTTTCAGAATACGTTTTCCGATGTAGTTTTGAAAATTACTTGTCACAATAGACCCGTTGGCAAGAAACCGGTCTATGCGTGGGATGAGGTTTCCTTCTTGAGAGAGTTTTTGAGAAATCTTAGTAAAGATGTCAGAATCCATAATCTCACCTCACCGCATAAAGCAGTACTGCCTGTAAACGTGTTCGCTTTGACGTTATATAAAAAGAGAAGGAAATGAGACTAGAACAGCAGTGCGATTGTCTTGAGGAGTGCGGTCGGGGACCAAAGTCCAAGCGGGAAGGCGGAAAGGGCAAGAATTGCAAAAATAGAGATGGTTATGTAAAAGGCGTTCTCGCTCCAATCCTTCACTTTCAAACCATCGAGAGGGCCCCATGGAATCATGTTAAACAATCCTAATGCAAGATTTGCACCAATCCAGTATCTGCCAGCATCAATGAGCATTTTCTGCCAAACCAGTTGCCCACCAACCAAATAGAGGGATCCTGAAATATCAGCTTCAAAGGCCCCGGTTAGACCGAGTATGATGCCCCAAATCGGTATTCCAATCAGGAAAAGACCGAAATTAACGGCGGGGCCGGCCAAAGCGATGTGTCCGTTTTGACGGCGGGTAACGAGTCCTGCCACCATGACTGCGCCTGGAGCCATGAACAAAATCCCAATAAAAAAGGAAAGAAGAATACCGAATCTTAAGCCCTTGGGATCGGCACGAAATTCAGCCCAACAGCCGTTTTTCTTCGCTACGATTTTATGTCCAATTTCATGAAAGAGGAAGGCAGGACCGATGGCGAGAAGAAGAACTGGCATAGAAAGAAGGAATTGGACGGTCCAAGTGGAAGTCCCTAGCGTACCAGTGCCCCAAATCCCGCCAACCGACATAAACCCCAACGCAATGGTGAATGCTGCCATTGCAAGTCCAAGATGTCGTTTTTCTTCACTGCTGAAGTGCCATATTCCGCCTTCGTGTAACTTCGCAGGTTGACTTTGGGACATGCCCATGAGTTGTGCGAAAAGGGGGTTTGCTTTCGCAGTCGAGCCGGTATCAAAGTGAATGGTGCCGTCATGGGAGCGGCGTGCGTGAACGCGATGTATACGTGGATTTTGGCGGCGGAAGGGGTCGTCTTCCAGAATATCAGCTCGTGAATCCCTCCCTGCCATGTCCTCTTCTCTCGACAGATGGATTTGAAGCCTCGCATCCGAAGTTTGATGCCCAATGGATGCACCAGCAGGCTTGAGTCTGCCATGTCAATGCCCCGTCGCGCGATGAAAGAAATGGGGTTCCAAGCCTGTTGTCTTCGTTGTGATGCTGAAGATGTTGTGGCTTCAAACCGATGTAAGAAATGTATCTCCAAGCATGCTGTAATACGCGATACGTTGGCGAATACCTCTCATGACGACCCGTTTTCCCAGTTTGCCAAAGAGATGTTGATGATGGCGAGTGAACCTCACCGGTACGACCATGATGAGGTCCATGGAACGGTGCTCATTGAACAACAGAAACTTGCTGCAGGATTATCAACACCCGTACGACAACGGACGTTGGACGATGTTGTTTCAGTATTCGATAACCAAAAAGAACGTAGGAAAGCAAATGTTTTGAGGGACGTGGCAAATCAAAACGAATGGAAGGACCGTCCGCCGACCCTTGAACAACGAGAAGAAATTCTCGAGGTATTTGGTGATGAAGATCATTCTGATTACGGGGCGCGAACCATTCCGTCAAAATCAATTGTACAAGTCGACCGAAGTGAACGTATCGGGGAAGATGTTGCGTTAACGGACCGTTTAGAGGCTGC
>DAXG01000011.1 GCA_002506275.1 Euryarchaeota archaeon UBA259
GCTTGCAGTGGGTCGAATCACTCGTTAGCCACTGCTCATGCGTCCAAGCAAAGGGGGCCCTCTGATTAGAATGAAGGAGAAATGGTCAATTAGTAGGTACACGAAAAAGGGTTGTGGCACAGGATGGAAAAGGGGAAGCATCGACGGTGAACTTACTCCTTTTAGTTGGAACCATTGTCATCGGAATTTGGTTTCTCACCGTTGTTTCAGACTTTATCAATGGAGGCACAAGTCCAGTCTACGCCTTGTTTTTCTTCCTTCCAATCTGTGGTGTTTTCTTGCTCATTGTCGTATTTGCAGGAATTATGAATTCAGCCTCTGGCTCAAGTAATAACAAAACAGAATTGAGTGGTGAAGACTCCTCCTCCGAAATCAACGAAAAGCAAGAGAAAAACGACATAAGCATCGGACAATTTCTTAGAATCTTGGTAATCATTATTGTCATTCTTTTCGTAATGTTTCTTAGCCTGATCTGAGGAAATTCAGCCTTCCTTCCCTCTTTATCAAACCAATCAGAGGTTAAACTCACAAACCCATTGATTCGTTTTTTACCTATTCAGAGGGCTCGCAGTGGGCCGAATCACTCCCTACCGATGGAATCGTATACGATGCAAAGGGGGACCCTTTGAATGAACACCGTTTAGGTTATCAAGCAAATATGCATAGGATGGCATGGCTACTATGTAGTACCCATCTACTACTTCCTTATCTTTGCGATTGCTTTTAGGATATATTGGTATCATCGTTCTTTTCATTTGGTTTGCTTTTCAAGACCCTTCTATGACCGGCGTCTTCATTTTTTACGCGGCCATTCTTACTGGAATCTATCTAGTCATCGCTCCTATTGTGTACTTCTTAGACAAAGCAATCGACGAAATTTTCGACAAAATTTTCAAGTAACTGAAAACGAATACATGGGGTCCTGGCATCGGTCCCCCTCCTGCCGGTTGTGAAGGCGGCGGGCAAGGTGGACAGCAAGGTCAACTCGAAGATGTTCAATTATTGACGACTGAGATGGTGTTGTCAAACGCATGGTTGTGGGTCGGGCTCTTGGCGCTCGTAGCCTTACGCGTACGACAATCTCGGGCTTGAAGGACATCTCGTAGAACGTACTTATTCTCAAGGAGTTTGTAATCATCGGAAAGCGGTGTAGCACCAGTTTCGCTTGAATATGATCTTGGCGTCTTTATGAATACAAATCAAATACGTGCAGCCAAAGCGCTCTACATGCGCTTGGAATGGCCCGTCTATGCATTTACTGCCAGTGTGTTCCTTTCCTTCGCTCTTGGCGTTCAATTCCTCTCCATTGGAACCGGTGCCGTTGTTGGCCTGTTTGTCCTGCTGACTGTAGCCTACGCATGGGTTGCCTGGGTGATGGTCAAGCAAAAAGCCGTCCTCGAACTTCACGCCTACATCCCCTGCTCTGCGTGCGGTGAGTTGACGCCTTCACAAGGTAAGCATTGCATGAACTGCGGCGCCAACTTGTAATCAGGCGTGGGAGCCCAATTAATTCGAAAGGTCTTTGATTTTTTCAATCAGGTCCATTCGGCGAAGTCGCCAAACGCCGAAGGGCGTCATGGCTACAGCGATGAGAATGACGCCGGACATCAGCTGCCATGCTACGCTTGGAACAATGGTCACTGGAACGAAGAACTGCCACGAAGAGAACGAAGCAGCAAGTCCTACTGCCCCTCCATAGGCAAACAGAACACCGACAATACCGCCGATGATTCCAATCAAGAGACTCTCAAACAGAAGCATAACGCCTAGACTGCGAGTAGATGCCCCAAGAACGCGTAGAGTTGCCAGTTCAAAGTCACGCTCAGCCACGTTCATGATCATCGTATTGAACATGACAACGACCGTGAACAGAAGTCCGAGGTACATCATGGTCTGGAAAATTTGAGTTTGTTGGTCGAGTAAACTGTTGATGCCATCGAGAAGGGTTTGTCGTTCCACAATTCCCGTTGAAGCCTCTCCCAAAGCCGAATCAACCACAACGCCATTGGGTAGGTCGAGGTAAATCGAAGTCGCATTGACTCCAAGAATACCGCTCAAATCATCTCGGACAAAATACATCGTACGAGCTAATTCTGCTGTCGAAGTCCCGACAATTTCCACATCTTGTGGTGCTCCGTTAATGCTCACTGTGCGTTGGTCTCCAACCTGCCAGTCAAGGAATTTCATGCTCCCCTCGTCCATCATCACCTTGGGGATGGCTGAGTTTGCGGTTGGAGTGTCTCCGGCAAGTACTGAAACTGAACGCATGCCATTATCAAACGAATCAAGCCCTACAAGCGTGAATATTCTGTCAATTCCATCGCCATCCGCAACTGAACCAAGTGGCATTTCAATTATCATCTCATACGAGGCGGAATTGTTGTTGGCCCAATCAACGACTGGGCCTTCGGCCTCTGGCATGATGTAGACTTGTGCATCCCATGTTTGGTCGTCTTCCAGGCCTCCAACCATCGTATCTTGGAGTCCAGCAGACATCATTTGAATCGAGCCGAAAAGCATCAATGAGATTCCTACAGCTACAAAAGTCATCGTTAGACGGATTGGCTTACGCACGCTTGAGCGAATAGAAAGTCCAAGCGTTGTTGGCATCCATGAAGTGAGTTTTCGCAGCAGGTTTGACCCCACTCGCATTTCGTTTTGACCACTGAGAACTGCTAACGGGTCAAGGCGGCTCGCCTTCCACGCTGGGAATGCTCCAGAGAAGAACACGACAATCATGGTGGAACTTACAACGGATACAAGAACCGAGAACGGTACTGTTCGTTCAACAATCGGTACGCCAACCAAATCTTGGTAGAAATCCAACATCCCATTCATGCCCATGGGCCCAGCTAACGCTCCAAGAGCACAACCGATTCCTCCAATCACCAATGGAGCAGCGAGATAGCCAGTCATGAGCGAGGAGCGTTTGACGCCCAGTGTTCGTAGCACTGCAATCTCCTTTGCTTGACTTTGAACCAAGCGTTGAAGGCTGAGGACAATGGTGATGGCGGCGATTGAGGCAATCATGACGGTAAACGGAACGGTTGTTCGCTCGGTTCCCTCCAAATCCTGTCGCATGACTTCAACGGGTTCGTTCTGTCCGCGGTCCCGTACCCGTGCATCAAGTTCAGATTCAGCAAGAGCGGTATCAACCAACGTCTTCACAGCGTCAATTTCATCTCCTTCATACTCGCTGGTGTCGGGTAAATCAAACGATGGAGTTCCTTCGACATCCAACATGATGATGTTGCTAGCGCCAATGACTTCGCCAGTAAGACGAGCCATTCCAGCATCAGAGAGGTAACCCACGACGTATTGACCTGGTTCAGGAGGGAACAGCGTTCCTTCAGGCGCCATGAGCACATGCAGTGGATGGTACCCCGTACCTACAAGCGTGAAATCGGCAGTTGCATTTCCCGCTCCAATACTTATTGTATCCCCAAGACTGAGTTCAAGCGCTTCAGTGACGTGCGCATCGATGACAATCTCGTCAGCAGTCACTGCAGTTCGACCTTCTGAGTGCCCTTTAGGCATCCAAACGCGGTCGGCATTTGCATCGTCAGGGATGCCGTGCCATAGAGAATTGATGATGTGCTGGCCGGTATCGTTGGTGTGGAACATCGCACCTTGGGTTACGGTACGCCCTTCGCATGAATCAAGAGATGGAGAAACCGTTGAGGAAGCCCAAGCAGTCCCCAGTGCAGCACAGAAGGAATTGACTTGTTCCGGCGTCCAAGAAGTACTTCGATTGTCAATCCAAAGGTCTGCAAGGTTGGCGCCGCTTTCGTCATCGGCTTGCATGGTATCGTACATGCCACCGAGATTGTATGCATAACCGCCAAAGGTTATGCCAGCAAAAACGCCGACAAACACCATGAGAATTACGGCAGAAAGTCGAAGTTTGGTTCGCCATAAACTTCGGGCTAAGCGTTTGTTGAGAAGAGCAGACATGCGAAAACCTCACTCTGAAGAATCGTTGTTCGTCTGTTCATCCGAGACAATTTTTCCGCTGTCAATTCGGATCACTCGGGTCGCATACTTGACCAAACCCTCATCGTGCGTAACGAACACTGAAGTGATGTTTTCTTGCTTGCATGCACTCACCAGCGCTTCCATGACTTTGTTTGAAGTCTCGGTGTCAAGGTTACCGGTGAGTTCATCACCAAGCAGGAGAGTTGGACGCTTCGCAATGCTTCGAGCAATCGCTACACGCTGTTGTTGTCCACCGCTGATTTCACCTGGGAAACGGTCGACTTCGGCTTCAAGGCCGACGAGTTTCAACAATTCTTTCGCCCGGGTAGGGTCTTTTTTACCTGCTAATTCTTGAATGAGGAGAATGTTCTCAAGTACTGTGAGGTCTTGCAGGAGATTGAAGAATTGGAACACATAGCCAATGTTTTCTCTTCGGAAAGAAGTCATTTTCTCAGAACTATTTCGGGGGACTGCATCCAAACCTCCCGTTTGTTTGGACATGAAGGTGTACTCGCCGCCGGTTGGACTGTCAAGGGCTGAAAGGCAATTGAGAAGCGTGGTTTTCCCAGAACCAGAAGGGCCCAGAAGAATCACACGTTCACCTTCATGGATTTCGAAACTGACACCGTCAAGCGCTTTGACAACGCCTGCAGGTGTTTCGTAATGCCGTTCTAGGTTTTCCATTTGTAATAATTTATTCATTTTCTTCACCTTCTTGCTTCAAAGAGTTGTTTAAACATCTCAAAGAACTTGTCAGCCACTTGTGATTCACTTACATGCCCCTCTTGCGTTTCATGCATCAGCCACACCTCATATTCCGTGTTCATGCGAACGAGTACATGGAGTGGGACATCATCACGGATCGCCCCGATCTCTACCCCGTGTTCGAGAATGGACATAAAATCAGCATACTCGCTCAAGCCCTCACATTCTGTGTTCAACTTACGAAAAAGGGGGTGGTCAGTCCCCATTGAAACCAATTGACGAATGAGGGACATCTGGATAGGATGCTGAAAAACGTCATTCCACTGCTTTGATGACAACCTCTTGATTGAATCCCAATATGTGGCTTTGTCCTCCGTCAACGGAAAGGAAGCCTTTGCAAAACCAAAACCTCCTGTGGCACCTGTAAAAGAATGCATAAAGCACGTGATGAACAAGTCTTCTTTGTTTTCAAAGTAATAGTACATCGAACCTTTGGAGATGCCTATTTTTTGAATGATTTTGTTGTACGAAGCGCCTTCAAAGCCAAGTGCAGCGAACTCTTGCTTGGAAACATCAAGAATCCTCGTTTTGAGGGACTCGTCAATGGATTCATAGCGTGCGAGAGGCATTCGACCAGTTGGTCAGACCGGCCGGTCGAATATAAAATTATTCTTCAGTCCGAGCAGATTTGTGGCCACACAGCGCTTTGAGAATCGGGTTTTCAACCGTCGAAAAACCCTTTTCTGAATCATACGCCGTCTTTAAGTCCTCAACAGTAGTAGAAGATTTATGCGACAGATGAAGACAATGAAGATGATTGGAATTGTGATGACCCTCATTATGCTCACTGCTACAACCGTCCCCGTCTTGGCAGGGGCCTCTGAACAAACAGACGGCCGTTCAACCGGTAATGAATCGGTAAGCGCCGATGTAAGTGGAGTATTCTATGAGCGTGGAAACAGCATCTCTGTGACCGTAATGTCTACCAATCTCGACCCGTCAACAGAATATACGATAAATTGGGAACTGTGTTTCGCTGCTTACAACAATTGTAATCTTTACAGCGAAATGGCAGCTTCTGGGGGCTCCGATCCTACTGAAACCGAAGGCACAATGGATCTTGGTTCTGGCAACATGTTCACAACATCGGTGTTCACTTTCACTGACCCAGGCTTGTTTGAGGACGATGGAATGAACGGTATTTCCGGAATCATGAACCAATCGTATCACTTCCGCGTGACGCTTGACACACAAGGCATCGAACTCGAGACCATCCAAAGCTCTGCTTTCGTTCTTGGTGGAGAGATGCGTGACCAATCTTACATTGATAACATCGG
>DAXG01000014.1:0-47028 GCA_002506275.1 Euryarchaeota archaeon UBA259
TTTCCACGAATTGATGTACTTTCACCGCATACCCGCATGATATGGAAGTTTTCATGACGATACTCACAGGTTGAAAGGGGATGACCTCTTGCTCTTATTGTGTCGCGTATTCTGATAGTGGCTGCTTCGACGGGTAAAAACCTCGAACTCGCTCAGAAATTCAAGCATTCCTTGGAAGTGAAAGGACACGAAGGTACGGTTGTCGACTTGTGTACGCTCAACGCTCCAATGTACACACCTTTAGCAGAGAAGGAGTTATCCGACCTTTCGGTCATTGAACACATGATGGACTTGATTCTTTCAAGCGAGGCAATGATTGTTTGTGCTCCAGAATACAACGGTTCCATACCTCCTGTTCTCAACAACATGATTGCCTGGTTGTCTGTACAATCGAAGAACTTTCGATCGCTCTTCAACCAGCGTACGATAGGGTTGGCTTCTGTAAGTGGAGGCGGCGGACAACATGCTGTAATGAGCATGCGGATGCAGTTTTCCTATCTCGGTTCAAATGTTCTAGGCCGACCAGTCATCATCAATAAAACAAAACCATTCAACCAATCTTCGATTGATGAAATGATTGAACAGGTGATACTATGAAATTGGAAAGAACCTTGAAAATGACCGCTCCAACTCACACCGTCCTTGAAGGAGGAGGGTTTCCAGTGCGGCGACCTTCGGCTATGGGTACACTCATGAGCCCATTTTTGCTCCTCGATGAAATGGGTCCAGTTCATTGGGATCCTGGTCAAGCAATCGGGGCGCCAGCCCACCCTCACCGTGGTTTTGAGACGGTCACATACATGATTCAAGGAGCCATGCAACATGAAGACAGTGCTGGGAACAAAGGCGATTTGAATCCAGGAGATGTACAATGGATGACTGCCGGGCGGGGGATCATCCATTCTGAATTACCCCAAGATGATTTTCTGAAAACAGGTGGCGTATCACATGGCTTTCAAATTTGGGTCAATCTCCCAGCTAAAGACAAAATGATGGAACCCCGTTACCAAGACATTGATTCTTCTGAAATCCCCAAAGTTTCATCGCCGGATGGCAAAGTATGGGCGAACGTTATCGCTGGTTCAACACTCGGAGTAAATGCGGTTATCGATACGGTCATACCCATCACCTACATTCACATGAAAATACAACAAGGCGGAACGCACAGGCAACGCATCGAATCTGGGCTCAACGGTATGGTTTACGTTTTTGGCGGTACATTGCACCTTGGCGGAAAGCCCGTTCAAGACGGACAACTTGGTTTGATGACTGACGGAGATGAAGTCGTTCTGGAGGCCATCGATGACGACGCTGAGTTCTTGATTCTTGCCGGACCGGAACTTAACGAACCGATTGCTCGATACGGGCCGTTTGTGATGAATACACGTGAAGAGATACATCAAGCAGTACTTGATTACCAAAACGGTACACTTGCGTAACGCAGGACTTCATACGCTGTGATGCAGTGAAGAAGCGCTCCCTTGAATCAAGAATGTGAGTTATCAATTGTTTGCTTCGACCAAGAATTGATGATCGAACTTTCTGCTGATTGAAGATGTTCTGCAACAGTTCCTTGACGAATTCCGAGTGAGTCTGCTATATCTCGCTGAGTACAGCCTCTCGGCGTTGAATAGTAACCAAGGTCAACTGCTTTTTTCATGACTTCGTGACGACGAGATGGTAGCCGGGGAGCGCTAATCCAATCCGATGCGACGGTCTTACTGATGCGCATTTTAAGTTCACCAGGTATTATTTTTGAAATCAAATCTCTCGCCTCTTTTAATCCAGCTACAGTTCCTTGTATTGTCCACATCAATCCGTTTCTACGAGAGAGAGAAGACGGCGATGCAAACCAACAACCTTTGGTACTTTGAACCAAGGCACCCAAAGGTCCTGGCAACTTTGCCACGACGTAAGCATAATGATCTGTTTTGAGCAAAACCTCTTCAATTTGAAAACTCAAATCAAGGTCTATTCGTTTGTCGAAGACATCGGGATTTTCGTACTCGACGAGGAATACATAACTGGCAGGGGAAATTTGAGTGTTTACAGCGCTCACAAATTCTACCTTCGTAAAGTATTCAGTGATGTTCACTCCAGGGAGGTGCGACCCTTTTTCCAGCGACATTTGGACTTGAAAATATTTTAGCCCGTCCACAAGTATACCCCGTTATAACAGGCTATTGGATGGTAGAATATAATTTGACCCGTTCTTTATACGCTTCAAGTAAAATTTCTATGGGGTAGATTTGTAAAGGTAGGGCTAGGGAGCAAACTGATTGACATGTCTACAGTGGACGAGTACCTCGAACAAATTGAAGCATTGGACACCCTCCCTAAGGTTGGTCTGTGTGTCGGTTTGATGGTTTTAGCGCTTGCTTTTTGCAAGTATTTTGTCCTACGGCCTTTCCGTAATTTAGTGACTCGGTCAAAGGCTCAATGGGACGATGCTCTCATTGTACCACTCTCGAACCGACTTTACTTCTTCGTCGTTGTGGCTGGCCTTCAATTATCCGGAGTTTGGGTTACCGACTCAGATTCGGAGTTGCTTGAATCTCTGTTTCCGTACTTTAGCGTCATCTACATAATGACGACAACCTCCATCTTGAGCACCGGTATCAAGCACCTTGTCCCTGTCATTCTTGGACGTTTCACTGCAAAGTCAAGCGTAACGGTTTCAGGTGGTAATCCTTTGATTGTGTTCATGTTGCGTGCAGTCACCTACTTTGTCGGTCTCAACCTTGCGCTCAATGAACTGAACATCGAATTACTTGGTCTGTTCGCTTCATTGGCGGTCTTCTCCCTCATCATTGGATTGGCCGTTCAACAAACGCTCGGTAACATCGTCAATTCATTCATGCTTGCAGTTGACCGGCCGTTTGAAGTCGGAGACCGTATTGAAGTCGAGGGCATGATTGGTACAGTTATCTCAATGGGTATTCTATCGACGAAGGTATTAGATCGAGATGAGAAACTGGTTGTTATCCCGAACAATTCACTTATTTCATCCACACTGGTGAACCACGCTCGTGGTGGTGGCGATGGAATCGCAAGAAGAATTTCTGTAGTTGTCGACATTGGTGTCGACTACCGTGAGAGCATTGACCACGTCAAGGTCACAATGCTCAAATTAGCACGAGATTGTCCATACACCATCGATTCACCTGAACCTCGAGTTCTTCTGGTCGAACTTGGTGATTTCGCTAAGGTGCTCCGATTGTACACTTGGGTTGCTGATTACAGCGATGAATGGGTGACTCGTGACTGGCTGCTTAAGTCGTTAGATGAACGGTTTGAGCAAGAACATATTCGTATACCGTTCCCAACTGCAGTCGAGCTTTCCGGTGAAGAAGAGGAGATGCAATCCGGCGATGCTCGCTCGAAGGAGAGCCGTCAACTTGCTGCAAAGCGTCAGATGACCCGTGAAGACAGAAATCTTCGTAAGCAACGAGATGATGCTCGTGAGGAACTCGAAAACATCCAAGAGATGCTACGAGATACCGGTATCAGTAAGGAAGAACGTGCTGACCTGGATAACAGAGCAATTGAGTTGTCCAAGACGCTTACCATGTTCGATACCGATGATGATTGAGTGAATCATCGGCTCAATTTCAACCAAGGTTGTTTCAGAGTTTTGATCTGAATGTTGGATGGTAGTTTGTTGGATTTAACGTGCGCTCCTCATTAAAGGAATCATCAGCAATGTGGTGATGATTTCATACGACTGCTTAGAGTTAAGTGCCTTCTTTCGCTCAAAAGTCGATGATGCTCGTGCGGGTCTCAAGCATTATGCTAAAAATGTCGTTGGCAAGAAATGCAATACCCCGTTTCGACACCGAAAAGGGGGTGGATGGGTAAGATTTCAACCGTTTTTTGAGTAAAATAAACGCGTTACTGCGTGCTATTTGAGTCAAGATGCTCGTGCCGGGATTCGAACCCGGGTCGGCGGGATGAAAACCCACTATGATGGACCTGGCTACACCACACGAGCGACAGCCTGTCCACCAACCTCCCCTTGATAATGATTCGCACCATCGAATGTGGTGAGGATTCAATCGACTGTGTCTGAGTCAGTGCTTATTGATTCAAGTTCAATGCCAGACCACCATTTCCAAACAAACCATGCCAGTATCGAGGCGAGTATCATGCCTATGCCGAGAATGATTTCATTATCGAGAAACCAGTTTATGGAATCAATGGCAGCATTTCCATAAATACCGATCAAGGCTGCCTCCAAGCCAAAACGTAATCCTCTACCGAGCAATCCAGCGGTGATGAAGGGTTTCTTTTCCATCTCGCCCATACCAGCCACCCATCCAAAGACCTTGTACGGAATCGGTGAGAATGCAGCAATGAATATTCCAAAGGTGCCGTATCGAAGGGCCAGTGCCTCAATTTTATCAAGGTGGGATTGCTTTGAGAACCTCCCAATGAAAGACCTGCCCCATCGCCTTCCAATCCAGTAACCGACAAGCGAACCTGCTACCGATGAGAGAGTGACAGTGAGCCACAGCCAAACAACAAGGGGTGTATCTCCCATGGCGTCTGCCAACATCGGTATGTACAGCAAGTCTGGCGGGATTGGCTGGAGAATTGATTCCGTAAAAGAGAGTACAGCCAAACTCGCAGGGCCAAAGATGTCGAAAAAGTCGAGTATGGATTGCTTCCACGACATGACATTCGCTCCATACTCATAGCCATGAAGGTGTGGGTGTGCGGTGACTTCAAGGAGTGCATTCGATGGTAGTCGTTTTGATGCGAGTCCTCGATACAGCGGCTTTACTTCACTGGCCAGTTCACGAACTGAACGGTAACATCTGTTCTGTTGGCCAACAAGCGGAATTGGAACGTGTAAGTCCACAACGTTGGATGCTTGTTCAAGCCCTCGACATTGATTGGCGCGATGCGGATGCAGCATGGCTGAATCAAGCACGTGAATGCGCAGCACAAAGCGGTGACTTGCCTCGTCTTTCGGACGTCGATATCGAGGTTTTAGCGCTTGCACTGGGGCTCCAACTTCCACTTGTTACAGATGATTATCGTCTTCAAAACACAATGAAATTTTCGGGGCGCGAGTCGACCTCGGTCGATACCAAAGGAGCGAAGCAAGTTTGGACTTGGATTCGGCGTTGCACTGGCTGCCGACATACGACGGAAGTGCCCGAGGACGTAGCACGCTCAAAGAAAGGAAATGTTGGTGACTGTGACCGATGCGGCGCAGCACTCGTTCTGAAAAGAAAACGCTGATTATTCTTCAGAACTGTTCGTGAGGGTTTCGAGGGCTGAAGTTTTTCGCTCAAGTTCCTCAATATCCATTCCCGCAGGATCGATACCCACTGCACGAGCTCGTTCGTTGAGCAGTTGGTTTGGAGTTTTACCGCCTGCTTCAAGGTCAGTGATTGTACGTGAAGTGTCCGTGAGTCCTTTTTGGAACTCACCCTTTGAGCGGCCAAGTGCGTTTGCCATCTTCGGCAATCGCTCTGCACCGAACAGAACAAAGAATAGTCCGACAAGTATCGTTAGTTCAAGTGGTCCTAAACCGCCAATCATGCTTCTTCCTCAGTGTGTGCACGGCGTGGGTAGTGTTGAACTCTTCGGCCGAACATTCCCTTTTTCTTCTATTAGCCGCCAGAAACTGGAGGCAACAGTGCTAATTCATCTCCTGTTTGAAGCGTGGTTTCACTGGAGCACTGCACTCCATTTACTGCAAAAAGCAGTCCTTTCCACTGCATTGAATGCAGGCCGAGGATAGCTACTGCCTCGCCAATACGGGTGTTCTGAGTGAATTCCAACTCTTTCCTTTTCCAGCCGAGGGTCTCAGCGAGGGGGCCGAATGTGAGAACGGTGACGCAGAGTACCTTTTCACCGTTCATGTTGCTGCTTTGAAGCGGTAGTTTATCAACGCATTCGGTTGTCCTCAATGCATGGGCCCCGTGATGAAAGCGACACGAGTGTGGAAAATCTATCCATCAGGGGAATCTACAGTTCAAGCGGTGAAAGGTGTCGACGTGAGCGTTGATGCTGGTGAAATGGTGGCCATCATGGGCCCTTCTGGATGTGGGAAAACAACGCTGTTGAACATTCTTTCAGGCATTGATGAGCCAAATTCTGGCGATGTGCATGTGAACGGTGAACCCCTGTTTGGAATATCTGACAATCAACGTACACGTATGCGGGCTGAGTACCTGGGTTTCATTTTCCAAGATTTTAATCTCCTACCTGTCCTTTCTGCGGTCGAAAATGTCGAACTACCACTCCTTTTGCTCGGTAACTCCGCCTCAGAAGCACGGGCAGGTGCACTGGAGGCGCTTCAGTCTGTTGGACTCTCTGACAGAGCGGAACATCTCCCCTCGGAACTGTCTGGTGGTCAGCAGCAACGGGTTGCAGTCGCACGAGCACTTGTTCACAATCCTGCGGTCATTCTTTGCGATGAGCCGACGGGTAATCTTGACTCAGTGACATCTTCAGAAGTTCTTGAATTGCTCCACACACTGAACCGTGAACGCAACACGACTTTCCTCATCGTTACCCACGACCCTATGATTGCTGAACGGTGCACAAGGACATTACAGATGTCTGACGGAACAATTGTTGAAGACCGGCGTAATGATGAGGAGGAATGAACCTGTTTCTCCAGTTGTTATCACTTTTCATCATGGTCACACTGCTTAGTGCAGTATCGACTCTCGGTATAGGAAGGTGGAAACAACTTGGCGCTTGGCGAGTTCTATTGCTGATTTTTGCACCTGTCGCTGATGCCTACATTGCCTTCTTTTTTCTTGAATGGATTTCGGTTTCGGGGGCTACCTTGTGGGCGGGTTCGTTCGCGCTCGGTTTGATGAGTCATGTCTTACTTCAACCCCTGTTGGTACCTCAGCGCTTGGTGGTTTGGAGATTAGCTACAAAGAACATCCTTCGTCGTAAACGACAGGCTGCATTGCTCATGGTTGGCTTGGTCGTCGCTTCCGCAATCATCACCTCCTCGATGGTTGTTGGCGATTCATTGGATGCTACCGTTCGAAACGAAGTGGAAGGCTCATGGGGCCAGACTGACATCACCGTTTCAGGCTTTGACCTCTCAATTGGAGAGCGAGTTACACTTTCAGAAACGGTGGCACATGACGTTTGGAATGGGATACAAACCAACACCCTGTTGAACGCCTCCATTGAAGGTCAACAGCAAGGCATTGTAACCGCAGTCAGCGCTTCATCGCCTGCTTCATCGCTAACGGGAGTGACTTGGATGGCGATGAACAGTTCCATCGATTCCATCGGTCATTGGCCGAATATAGGCTCCAAGACATCAGGGATTCGGTATTCTGCTCTCAATGAAGCCAATTTCTTTTCTCAACAACATCAAGTTGCGGTCAATCAAGTGTTGGCAGATGAGTTAGGTCTTGCCAAGGGTGACGTTTTTGATTTAGGTTGGTACGTTACCGAAAACAGTCAACGTAAGCGTATTGATTCACAAGTAAGCGTCTTTGCAGTGGTATCAAACCAAGGCCAGGGCGCTTCAGCAGGAACACAAGCGCCTGCAATCTTTACAGATTTGCAAACTGCACAATCCATGCAACTGATGAATGGACGAATCAACATGCTGTACTACGCTGTTGATGCAAAACATGAGCAGGCCGAACAAATCCAACCGGTCGTTGAGGAATTAGAGCGAATTCTTGACCAATTCATACGAGCGGAGGATATTGGAATTTCTTTGGATCTCGACCTACCGAGTAATTCGATGACGCTTTCTTCATCACAAGGCTTAGGTCGACTCTCTGGTGAATTGGTCCGAGGGCTAAGAGAAAACCTCTCCATTCTTTCACCGGATACCAGCATGATGGAAGTTTTGCAAGTTCCAATGGTCGAGATGGAGTATGAGAATCAGCAAGTTTTGACGCTTGCTGATTCAGAAATTACTGAGTTATGGCCAGGACAACGTGGACTTTGGCATTTCTCTCCAAGTGGAGCAGGTTTTCAAATCGAAGGCGATGGTGATGCTTGGGTTTGGAGGGTTGATGAGAATGGAATTGCGAACGATTTCACTCTCGATGGCTCTGGGCAGTACGGTCTTATTGCAACGGGAGGTGAACTCATCGTAGGGTATGAAGGAGAACTTGATGACGATCAATGGGCATCGTTTTCCTCATCAGGGACTTTCCTTTCCGTTGCACAGGCCACCGACGGTTGGTGGGCATTGGAACAGGTGAATGCAAGCCTGAACCTTCATTTATTCAATCTGGATTTGAGTGAACATGAGACGACAACGCTTGACATTGAGGTGCCAACAACCATCTTGTCGACTCACCTACTCAGCAGTGATTTCCTGTATTTAGAAGTCGAAGGGTTGCTTTCCTCTTCTCGGTACTCCTCGCCGCTTTCCAGTGTACAATTCACTGAGTTGGAGGTTGGAGCTGAGTGGCCAAATCAAACTGTTGCAGCGGCTGATGCCGAATTGCATCCAATGTGTGACGGTGCAGCATCACTCACCTTGTTTTCAACACCTGAACATTGGTGTACCGTTGACGAAGGCCTCATACGTTGGGATTCCTCGACAAACGACATTCTTTCATTACGCATTCCTATCGTTTCAACAGCCGGTGGATTCGGCGTTCTCCCACAATTGTATCTGGCCTTTGGTGGAGGTGAATCGCCGATGTTGGTCGAGTCTGGTGAAGTTTTACTCAGTCAGCGGTTAGGGGCTTTGCCATTGGTAGAGAATGAGAGTCATTTCTGGGTGAAGGGATTAATCCCTTACGCCTTTGGCGACAATACGGCGCACAGACTCGCCTATGGTGGCTCATATGCGGATATTGAGGGGTTCGAAACTTTGACTGATCTTGATTCAGTAGTTTTGGGTCTTGTTTCGCTCTCCGACGGGGAAATGCTTGCATCCGGTGGCGAAGATGAACGTTCACTGGTCGTTCTTTCTCTCGATGGAGAACTGAACGGTTCTTCCGAGAATATCATTCAATGGCTTGATGGCTATGCAAACTCGACGGGAGCAAATCTCGAAATACGGGCAGTGAAAGTAGAGGCAGCAGCAATGGCTGAAGAATCATCAGGTGTATTGGCAGCCATGTTTTTGGTGTTTGGAACATTCACTATCGTTGCAGGAATTCTTCTTGTCTTGACCATCGTGATGATGCTCGCAGAATCACGACGCTCCGAGTTGGGCACCATGAGGGCACTTGGTGTGTCTCAGTCCGACGCAAGGGCGCTTGCGGTTCAAGAAGGAATCCTTCTTTCTGCACTTGCCAGTGCTGTTGGAAGTATAGTTGGAATTGTTTTGGCTTGGTTCATCAGCATCGGTTTCAAGAACATGTTTGCATCTGTTGGGTCGAACCAGTTTCGTTTCGCATGGGAATGGAACTCCCTGTTTTCAGGCGCAGTTTGGGGTTTTCTGTTGGCATTAACAACCATATGGGTTTCTGCACTTTGGACATCTCGGCTGAACATTTTACTCGCTCTTAAGGGAGGTCGAACTCCTCGCTCAGAAGGCATTCCAATGCTCCTTGTGTTGATTCAGATTATCGCACTTGGTGGCGGCCTACTTAGCCTAGGCCTGTTGTTCATTTTTGGTTTCGACTCCTCGATGTCGTATTTCCTCTGGATGCTGTCGGGAGTGTTCGGTATCGTGCTGTTGATGCCTCTTTTCACCTGGATAGCTCCAGTCTTGTTGCGTGGTAAAAATCGCACATGGCAGCGTTTTTGGAGGCATGCGAATCGCAATACATTGGCATGGCTCGGCGTTACCTTGTTGGTTTGGACGGTTGGGCTTGCAAGTGTTGACCCGGTACGCAAGGGAATGGAGCCAGACGAAATTTCGTTCATTGCATTGGGACTGGTCGAAGTCTTTGCTGGCGTTCTTTTACTCACCAGTGCAGCACCCATGATCGTTGGACGATTAGGGAAATCCAAATTACTAACAAAGCGTTGGGGACCTGTTCTTCCAGTTTCCTTGGCCTACCCTCTGGCAACTCCAGTACGAACTGCTGTAGTCATGGGCATGTTTTCGATTACCGTGTTTTCGGTTATTGTTCTTGGAGGATATGCAGAGCAATTCGATAATTACACAAGTTCATTTGTCGAAGAAGCAGAAGGTGAGTATGAATTGTTGCTCACCGGTTCACGTTCCAGCCCAATTGTTTTATCCGAGAATGTATCGGAATGGAATCTCTCTTCAGGACTTGAATCACACATCGATTCAGTTGCTCGAGTGCACCGCGGTGAAGTGTTCCTTGAGGACAGTTCGGGTGAGCGAATGCCGTACGTCGTTCGTGGGTTCGACGAGGCCTTTTCTGCGCATGGTGGTTTGCCTCTCTATCTCTGGGATACCTCTCTGGGTTCGAATGAATACGAAGTATGGTCGACGGTCTCAAATCGCGATGATTTGGTGATTCTCGATGCCTCATTTGGACTTGAATCTCTTGCCGATGGGAATGGAATATCCATGCTAAGTTTTTCAATTGGAGATTCGATTTCCCTAATTGATATATCCAACCCTGGGAATACGCGAAATGTGCAAGTTGCAGGGTTCCTTGAACAGTCTTCATATCTGTTTTCTGCAGGCGTATGGATGAACGATGATGTTGTCGTGGAACAGTTCGATGGTCGTCTCACTCGCATGTATGTCAGCGTCGCTGACGACGCTACCCCTTCGCCTCAGTTTGATGATGAAAGTACAGCGGATTTTTCACCTACTGGAAAGAGCCGTGATGTGCGCTTGACAGCGGCTGAAATGGAGTCTGAGTTGACACCTCTTCTCAACGGCAAGGGTGTTCAAGTTTCGGTTATTTCCGATGAGGTGTTGATTCTACAGTCCTTGGTGTTAGCATTACTGGGGATTTTCGAAGGTTACCTCGCCTTGGGGCTCATCGTTGGAATCGCTGGTATCGGCGTAGTTACCGTTCGCTCTGTGTCAGAACGAAGCACTTCCATCGGCATATTGAGGGCACTCGGCTATCGAAAAAGCATGGTCTTCATGTCGTTTTTCATTGAAGTGTCCTGGGTAAGTGTTCTTGGAATGGTGAACGGTATCTTGGTGGCTGTTGGCTTCCATCGTGCGCTCTACACTGCTTTTTGGGAGGATCAAGGTGCGAGTTTTACCCTTCCACTTGAATCCATCTTCATGGTCTTTTTCGGAGGTTGGTTGCTGGTTTTACTTGCCACATACCTTCCCATTCGAAGAGCGTCAAATGTCCCTGCGTCCGCATCGTTACGGGCGGTGTAATTGTTACATCCTTGCGAACTGAATGATTCATGTGCGTTTTTAGTTAAAAAAACGAGGTTTTACAAACTTCACACTCCACTCTTGCCTTTATCGTGGCACTGCGCATCTATATCATCTCAATCTACCGTTTTTATTTATATGTAAAGCCAACTTTGGTTCTCCTATAGTATAAATACGACGCTTTTCGTGGGGAGTATTACCGAACCATCGGAGGTATAGATATGCGAAAAATAACCCCTATGATTCTCGTCATGTTGATGCTTGTGAGTGCACTCTCAAGTTTTGACTTCGCCGAGCTAGAAGAAAATGAAGTAATTGAAGACACAGGTGCCCGTGCGGGTGCTGATGCAGACTTGGTTGCTATCACCACCCCGAAAGAAACAGTCTGCCCATTTGGAGCAGAATGCCGTAATGTATTGAAAGTAGGCGATGAAACAACATTCTCAGCCTACATCAAGAACAGCGGCGATGCTGACATCACCGAGATGGCCTACACTGTAAATGTCTGGCTCTCGGACGCCAACGGCAACCCGAGCATGATTGCTAAGGATGCAAACGGCAATGACCTTTCATGGACCAACAACGATGTCATGTGTGCATCAGTTTCTGTATGTGATTTCCAATCACTCGCTGCTGGAGCCGTCCTTGGTGGCGGCAAGCACACCATGTCCGTTGCTGGATCCCCGATTACGTGGACTCCTACCAAGGGATTGTACGTCATTGAAATGGTTGTCAACGCTAACCCTGACGACGATGTAGGCAACGACGCAAAGCAAGTGTTCGTTACGGTCGAAGACTGGTACGACATCGATGTGGACCTCGTATGGGACAGCGGTATGGAAATGGAAAGTGGGTCCGGTGCAAAGCAGTGGACGCTCACCGTTAATGCATCTGGCTCCGATACCTTCGAGCCACGCAATGTGCAAGTCCGTCTCCAAACCACTGGAGAAGTCGACAGTGCTCAAACCCTCGATGGAACAGTCATTGACGCAAGCACCACAAACATCTTCACAGCAGGTACCTCAACAACCGTTGATGTCTACGAAAACCTCTCGACAGAACCTTCAACGGTTACAACCGACTCCCGAAGTGTTCTTACAACTTGGACACTCACTGGTAGTCTGACTCCCGATGTTGCAAACGTGGAATCTGCTTCTTACGGTCTAAGAGCCTCATTGGTTGAATATGTTCAATACGACCAGTGGTCAAGCTGTGTTTACACCGATGCAGACAACAATTCATTCGATAATTTCTGTGAGGAAACATTCACTCGGGACGCATACCCTGCGACTGATTCCAGCACAATCGATGGATTTGCGAGCGTCTTCAATGATATCCGAATCTCACAACTTACCGTCGTTCAAGGTTACAACGATGACGGAACTGGACAAGGAACGTCCTTCTTCAACGATGCTAACATTGGAGAACTCAATGTTGGTACTTCGTACCTTCACGTTGAAGTAGAACACCGAGGCAGTGAAGCAGAATCAACATACAATTGGTCTGTCGATTTCCAAATCACTGATCCGAACGGAGGAGTTGTCGATGTCCCTGACTCGACCACTTGCGAAGCAGTTGAACCTGCATACCTCCAGTATTCGCCTCTCGGTATCGGCCCTGGAATGTCGATGACCGGTTACGCATGCACCATGATTAGTTTGACAATCGATGGAGAATACACTTTCTCTGCAAGCCTTTTGAATGAATCGAAGATGGTCGATGCCAAGCCATCCAACAACGAGAAGAGCATGACCGCCTCCGTACGCAACAATGCTCCACTGATTATTTCTCTGGACTTGCTGAATGACGAAGACCTCTACCTTGGTCAAGACGACCTCATCTCGATGGCTGTACAAGTTTTCGATGTTGACGACCCAAGTTCTTCAAACATGGAAATCGAATGGATGTTCAACGGAGTCGCTCTACCAGGATGCGACCGAGCAACAATGCGAACGACGTGTTCTGTTCTCATTGAACCGCAATTCGTCACCAACTTCCCAGTTTCCGTGAACGTCTATGACGCCAACGGAGGAGAAGTCTCGGCCGAACTCATGCTTCAAGTTTGGAACGATGGAAGTTATTCCACAAGTACCGCTAGCGGTTTGGTTCTCGCCTATGACATGTTCTTCTGGGGCACCACTCCATTCAGTGTGAACGCCACAGACGGTGAAGCACAGACGAACACGGAACTTCCCGGATTCACTGGACGATACGACTCAGTTGGTGTGATTGACTATGCTCCTTCAACAACCTACTCTGCAAACGATGTTCTCGAGCAATCCATGAGCGTTCAATACGCAAAGAGCCTCGGTGCAACATCTCTATGGTACGTCAACGGCGCATCCTGGACTCTCCTTAGTGATGTTTCAACTGATGTTGATGCAACAACGGGTCAGTTCGCCTACAGCTTCCCTGCAAATTCACCGATTCTCTCGAACGGTCAATTGGTGCTCATGGGTGGTTCTTTGGCACAAGCGGAAGTTCCTTCGGCAAGCATCACCGGATTCAATGCTGCGGCAGCAAAGGGTGGAGCAATCCAAATCAACTGGGATGTAGACGGTACTATGCTTGCTGGAGACAGCATCGACGTCACCGTTTGTGAAACAGTCGACTGTGTTACTGCATTCGAGATCTCTCTTGGTGCTGGAAACACATCGTATCCTTACTCTGGACAATCCACGACCCATGGTGTTGAATACACTGTGACTGTTGCAGTTTGTAACGAAGTCGGATGCAGCAGCCCAGTCGGAACAGGCACAGTCGTTGCAGACAGTGCTGTTGATGGCGATGCTAGCGCAACCAACCTCACCATCGCTGCAGCTGAAAACACATGGACTGTTTCATGGACTCCTGCTGGCGCACAAGATGATGTTGCTTCATGGAAGGTTTGCTACCAACGTGGTACCTTCGATGCTGCAAACATGCCTGAAACTTGCCTTGATGCGACGGGTACTACACTCGATGTTGACATTTCAACCTGGTCTGCTGGAACCTACACCTACCACTTCACTGCAGTGCCAGTGGATGCTCTGGGTAACTCCATGGCAGCAGCATCAATGAACAGCATTGACTACCAACGTGATGGTGATACGAGCAACACTGGTGATGGAACCACTATCATCGGCGAAGATGTCGAAGGTGGCGTTCCTACATGGACATGGGGCGTCATTGGTGGCGTCGTCGTCGTCGCATTCATTGTTGGCGCATTCATCCTCTCCCGTGGTGGAGAAGGCGACGAAGGCAAAGATTGGGATTACTGATCTTTCCTCCGGCAAGAATGAATCATCCCTCTTACGAGAGGGAAGAGCCGCTGAGGGGGCCGTTTCGACGGCCCTCTCGGCCTCCTTTTACTCCTCTTACACACCCTGACTTTGGAACTGGGTGTTTCGAATTTTTCAACGGAATTCTTCATTTGATCACTGGGATTATTCTGAGACTTTTCTCAAGTGTTACTTTTACAAATTGTATGCTCCACTCATGGGCAAAGATGAACTCCAGTAAAGCGTATTGCAGTTCATTTGCAACCGAGAAAATCAAACATATTGCACCCCAACTCCTATAAGGGGAGCAAGGCGTGGGATGCTTTGCATACAATCCGTATAGGTGAATGACATGTTGGGAATAAAGAATACCAAAAAAGCATCTGTCTTTAACGGAATTGGCATAGCACTGTTGTTGTGCGCATTGATGGCCCTCATGCCTATGGCTGGGTTCGTCGATAACAACGCAGGCGACGTGGAGTTTGTAGCTATAAACGACACCGCAGAGGATGACCTCCTCGCTTTGCCAACTTCGAAAGATACAGGTATAGAATACGAATACGAACCATCCGATGAACTCATCGGCATGAGAGACCAAACGACCAAGACCTTCGTCCTTGAAGACGGCAAATTTGCGCAATTAACGCACAATTCGCCAGTACACTTCTTGGGTGATGAAGGAGAATGGACAGACATCGACCTCAACGTCGTTGCAACTGCCGAAGGGTGGGAAGTGAATGATAATACATTCAAAACCCACTTCGCTCCTGAAACATCGAACGGTGTTGCTGTTCAAGTCGATTCTTCGGTCGATCCATTGATCATGGGTAAGAACCCCATGTTGATCACCATGGATGAAACAACAACGACTCCAGAACCCTACGCTGCGGCTCCATCAAACGATGAAGTCGAAATTGGTGGAAACATGGTTCGTTACCCTCTTGCAGAAGGCTTCTCTCTTGACTACACAGTCATGAGCACTCAACTCAAGCAGAACTTGATTGTTGAAGAACGCCCAATTCTAAAGGAAACTGATGCATGGTTCGGTTTCTCCGAAATGATGCAACTTCCAACTGGATTTGCACTCTTCCTCGGTGAAGAAATGCTTGGTGAAGAAATGACCCAAACCCAAGAACCACTCGACATCCGCAGCATTGAAACTGGTGAACTGCTCGCACAGATTCCAGTTCCAGTGGTTGTCGAACAAGGCTCAGGAAACGAGCCGTACATGGCAACATACTTCATTCAAGTCTTGGACTCACAAGTTGTCATCTCGACCCTTGTTGAATCGGAATGGATTTTGGCCGATGACCGCGTTTTCCCGCTGGCTATCGACCCAACAATCAAGGTTACGAATGTGAACAGTGGATACTGTCTCAAGAACTACAACCGATGTTACATGGCTCGAACGACCACGTACCTGCAAAAGGGACAATATTCCTGGTCAAGCTCGAACGTTAACGTCAACTACTACTTGCCATTCAATTCGTTTTCGTTTACATCAGCAAGCCAACTACCAAATCAGGCAACTGTTGAATCGATTTCGCACTACCAAACTTGGACGTACAGATCGGTATCCAGTTCAACAACCATCACGAACGCAGCAGCAGCAACGGTCCTTGAGGACTGTGGCTCTCCAAATTCCAGCAGTATGCCATACGGCTGGACAATGCCTGCGGCACCGACCAACGGTTGTTCAAGCACGCTTGCATCGAGTGCATACGCATCGACCAGCACACAATACAACAGTGCAAACGCTCGAAAGCTTATCGCGTCCATGTGGAACAGTGATTCTTTCGACACAGTAACGCCACCTTCTTCGAACTGGGGCGGTACTGGAGTTTCTGCTGATGTTTGTACAACTGCTGCAACCTGTGCTACCAGCACACAAGCAAGTTACATCACAGACGCCCAGAACGGCACCTCGTCAGTGGCTATTGGATACAAAATCCCTACCAACACCGGCTACCTTCGTTCATACCACTCCAACGGTGGAACAACGAACTCTTACATCAGCATCACCTATTCCGGTGGAATTGATGCAGACGCACCAACATCTGGATTCATTCCATACCACGATGTAACTTCGTATGTCGAAGGTTCTCGAACCTTCTTCACCACGCTTACTGACTTGTCGAACATTGACACAACAGCATCCAACAAGCCTACACTGAACTACGCATTCAACAACGGAACCTTTTCCAGTGTTGCTGCAACAAGCATTGGAACATGCTCAACAACAGCTTCCTCTTGCCAGTTCAGAGCAACCATGCCAACAGTTTCCGCTGGAGACTATGTGGAATACTACTGGAAGTTCCAAGATCTAAACTCCAATCCAAACATTGGATTTGATCCGGCATTGAGCGGTGCACAAACGGTCCCAACACCGTACCACTTCACCGTAGAAGATGTCGATGATGCAGGAGATGACAAGAAACTCACGGTTCTCATGACTGATGTTCACGCAAGCAGTTACTCGAGCCCGAGAGCCAGTCAACTCATTGACCGGCAATTCACGCACTTTGACGGCAGCGATGAATTCTACTTTGAATTCGATGTCTCAACATGTGGAACTGGTTCAAACCAATGTTTCTTTACTGGATCAACCTGGGACGCTCCTAACTACTACTTCTACAACAACTGGATGGGGCAACACGCAACTGTTGCTGGATCCGGATTTAACGGAATGGGCTCCTCATCAACACGTTCAGACACCTTTGAACACATGACCAACGATGGTGGATACCTCACCATCTCTGCAGACAAAGGGCCAGGCATGAATTTGCTGTACCTCTATGACTCTGTAGAAAATGCATTTGCAATGGTTGGTATTGGAAGCACACCAACAATTGACAGCAAGTTGTCTGGTGGAGATGCAATGGACGCAAGTTACACTTACGCCAACTCACCTGCATACAAGATTACGCTGGGTTCAGATTCGGCTATGAATGCTGCTGGAAAAGAAACCTATGGTGGACAGATGGGTCTGTTCTCATTCGGAAACGAAACAGGTGGAGCTGGAACAAACGCTAACCGCTTGTGCGTAACAACGAACGGTTTCGTTCACTTCTTCCGAAGTCCATACGCATCTCGAGACCAATGCTCTGGAGCTTACTACTACGGTGGTTCATACTTCAGCGGCGGAACGTCCGACGAAAGAAGTCTACCTTCGTACGTTTGGTCGGGATGGGTTCACGCAATGGGCTACTACGGATCACAGGCTGCAAGCGGAACTGCAACATACAAAATAGGCGGTGTTGCACCAGTCCCTGACACCTTTGCTCCAATCGCAGATCACGCTGCGCTTTCGGACTCGCACAGCAAAGACCGAACCATTTCGGTGGTTTTGTCTGATGGTGGAGACCCACCAAGCGGCCTGAACGTCAGCACAACTGCTGGAGTCGGACCTACTCTGTACTACCGAATCACATCTGCAGATGGCACAACTGGATCTTGGACTACTGAAGTCCTCACTCCTCAAAGTTCCTCGACTCGAGCAGAGTGTGCGACCAGTGCATGCACATGGTCTGCAGACATCGAAGACCTCGAACGTGGTTCAGAAGTTGAGTACTACCTCTATGCAGAAGATACGTCGAACGCATCAACTGCAGTCAACACATTGACAACCAGCACCGAATCCTTCGGTGTTGGCGACCCGAACAAGATGTTCATTGTCGAATGGAGAGACATGCAATACACAAACAACAACTTCCGATGTACATACCAAGCAGTCTTCTACGACGTCACGAATGAAATTGAATTCCATTACGATGATGCTTGTAAGAATGCATACGATGCGACAACAGTCGGATTTATGGATCAAACCCGCTCAAAGGGACAGACTATTCGTCACAGCACGAGTACCTCGTACCTTAACGGCGCAAATCCCCACACCAACAACTACCGAATCTCCACAGACAGTGGAGACGGTTCTTGGGAATCCTTCGATCGAGGTATGACCGCAATGTCGAACGGTATTGCTAGCGATATCCAAGGTACATCTGGTGGAAGCCCATCAGGATACTACTGTTCTTCGAGTTACTACTTCCGAACCTATGGCGCACAATGTGCAGATAACATTGCAATGCCGAATGGATTCAACTTTACTTACTTCGGAACAGATTACAACTACACAGACAGTAACGATCGAATTAACATCGAACGTCACGGTAACATGCACTTCGTAGGCAGCGGTTCAACCGCGAACGTCCGTGCAATGACGACCTGGTACGGCAACATGCCGAAACTACCTTATTCGTCGAACAGTGCTGCACCAGCAGGATTGATTGCACCTTACTGGTCCTACTACGGAACTTACTACTGCTACCAAAACACTGGTGCTGACTGTGGTGTATTCTACCGAACCATGCCTTTCGAAGGCAAGGGTACTGATATCACTTCAGATATTACCTCCGATACCACTTGGGATGCTACAGACAGTCCAATCCGAATTAATCCGGCTGGCGACTATCTAACCATTTCAGCAGATCTAACCATTGAAGCTGGAACCGTTATCCAAGTTGGTGCTGGCAAGGGAATCTCCTTTGACGGTGCATGTGACCAGATGACAATCAACGGTAACTCCACCGACCACGTCCTTTTCGAAGGATACGCTGGAGCAGATTGGAAGGGTATGGCATTCACTGGGGCTTGTTCAACAAGCACAGATAACCGCCACGTCTTCTCTTATGTTGACTTCAAGAACACATCTGACGCAGCCATTGCTGCCGGTTCACGCCACGGCTCGAGCCCAATTAGCAATGCCAACGTTGGGAACTTCACAATGGACCACGTGACATTCACGAACGTCGGTGCAGCTTTCGAACACGGAAGCGGCCAAGGAACTGTCCTATCGATGACTGAATTCAGTGTCGATGGAACCGACGGTTCATGTTTCGACTTCGCTGAAGATACTGACGCAAGCCTAACTGAAGGAACAATTGCTAACTGCAACTTAGACGGTGGCGCCAACGACGGTGCTATTGTCAACGTAGCAGGTTCGACTGGTGGTGCACTCTTCTTAGAGAACCTCACAATTACCAACGCATACGTGAACTTGATTAGTGTCGATTTGGATATGGTTACCATCTCAAACGTCACTGCAACAGCAGCGACCACACAATCTGGTGCAGCACTGAACTCTGATGCAGGCGCAGGTGCTGAAGTTGATATCTTCAACTTCGATGCTACTGATTACACATCAGTTTCGATTGACGCCATGGGCTCGATCATGATGACTGACGTGGATGTCGGAGCCGCTCAAATGAACTTCATGCCTGGTGGAAGCACGACTTCCTCCACGACTGGCGCATTTGGAGACAATGCAGAATTCGACAACATTACAGCAGGTTTCATGAACATGCGAAACTTGCAACCTGGGGTCTTCAAGGGTATTACTGTTGATGATTTGAAAATTGCAGGCGACACGACGAACTCAGACACCGTAGTTATCGACGATCTCGACGTCGGTCATTTCGAAGTAACTGGATGCAGTGGATGGAACTTGCTGGTCACTTCAATGACTGCAGAGCGGTTCACTTCCAACGGATGTTCAGCAGCCAAGAACACAGTGACAATTGCTGATTCAACCATTGCACACACATCTGCACTTGATTCAGCAGTTTATGCACGATACTCTGATGTGACGATTGGTGAAACCACCATGACCTCAACAACAGCAGGAGCAAACAGCATCTACCTCGCACAAGCAGATACGAACTCGAACGTTCGTCTCATTGCAGTCACTCAAAACGGGGACGATTGTGCTGATGCAACCGGTGGAACTGGAGACTGTGACGTTGATGTCGCCTCTTCATCCTCTGAGATTTGGTTTGGTGGATTGGCAACAGTTCGAACATACCGAATGGCGCTTGTCAACAACGTTGCAACACAAATCTTCAAGTCTGGACACACCGTTACTGCTGCAGTAACAGACAGTTCCAGTTCAGAACTCTTTGAAGTTGGAAGTCACATCACTGATTCGGCAACATCGAACCTCGGAGCTGCGAGTGTTTGGGTCATCACCGGCGATGAGTCGGGTGGAAACACTTACTCAAACCACAATATCCGTGCATTCGGGCCAGCAGGTCAGAACGAAACAATGACCAGTGCCTCGTGGTATCCTACTGCAGGATTTACCATTGGCAGTACAATTGACCTTTTGCTTGAACCAGCACCTGTTGACTTCGATCAAGCCGGCATGGATTGTGCTTGGATGGACGCCTATGTCGACCCATCCAACGGCGCGCAATTGCCTACAAACGGAACCACAGCCACTGGAGCAACAATCTTTGAGTTTGACGGAACGCCGATGACCCTATCTGCTGACCTTACCCTCGATGGTTGTGTCATGATTCTCAAGGGATCATCGCTCAAGGTGAAGAGCACTGCAACAAGCAGTCCAGTTCTCACCCTTACAAACGGTGGAAAAGTAGTCGTTAGTGTCTCAGCAGATACTGGCGCAGTTGGTGCAATCAGCGCGGTTTCGGCTTCGTATGGACTCAACATCGACATCGTACAAGGAACACTTGAACTCGATGGCGGAACTCTACGTGACGTCGCACAAGATTCAACCACCGACGCCGCCCTACTTATCGGCGATGGAGCTACTTTGAAGATGATGGATGGTGCAACAATTTACGGTGCATCAGCAAACTCCGACGAAATGGCAACTGTGAAGGTGAACGGAGGAACTGTGAACATCGCAGATTCGTCGATTGTGAACACCGGTCAAACTGGAACAGCCCTTTGGGTTGAAGCATCTGGTGGCTCCATTGACAATGTTATTGTCAAGAACGCTGCAGTAGGTATTCAATCCTTTAACGGTGCTCCACAAGTGGATGGCTTCACCTCGACAGACAACACCGTTGGTGTTGATGTCTACGGTGGAATGTCGCTACCAACAATTTACCGAAGTACATTGCTAAGCGGTCAAAGCACCGGTTGGACAACCTACAAGATTGACTTGTCGACCTTCCTCGGAGATGACTTCTTGCAAGTTGGTACGAACAGTATCTACGGCGGTGGAAATGCTCACCCAAGATACAATTACGCTACGACCAAGTATTACATGATCACCGACCGATACAACATTGAATTGGAAGATGATAATGGAAACGTTTGGAACATTACTGATTCAGAACACCTTGGATACTATCCAGTCAGCGCTGCAGACCCTAAGTCTGGTGCAACTGGATACTCGACCTACGCTGCTGGAGCAGTTGGCGGTGTGCCAAGTTGGGATTGTAATACCTATGGCTACGCATACGGTCCAAATTACCCATCGAGCTTTATTGGATATTACTACCAAATCTATCAGCGAATGTCTGGTTCTAGCCCGTCATACCCTGGTTACTACACAGACAAGCCACTTGAATTTGGATTCGACTGGGAGCATATCGAAGGCGTCTCACCAACAGGTTCGTACGCTTACTATCCTTACCATTACTGGGGTGCATCCTACAGCACATACCAGGCTATGTACAACCCAGTGTTCTATCCTCCAGAAGGGTTCAAGGGAAGCTACAACATTTGTTACGACCGGGCCTACAGTTACTACATGAGTGCTGGACAAGGTGCTCGAATGACCATGCCGACAATCGACATTTCTGCTGCAAACATCAGCAAGGTCTCGTTGTACATGGACGTTCTACACAACCGTGCAGATAACTACCAAGATCGCCTTGAAGTTGTCGCCCGTTCGGGTGATAACGCAGCACTACTTGGTGCCTACGCTCGTGAATCCGGAACTCCTCTCTTCAAGGATGGAACAATCACTGGCGCTGACACAGGTGTAATGATCGGCGGCGAATTCGCTGCTGGACACATCCAAGATGTAACAGTGACCAGCCCAACCGATTCAGGTTTGGAAGTCACAGGTCAAACTGCAGCAACCAGCGACGGATTAACCGTCACGGGTGGAGATTACGGTGTCCTCATTGGCAACTCAGCATCCGGTTCCATGGATTTCATGAACATTGATTTCGATGGTAACACAAACGCTGGAATGTACTATTCGAAGGATCTAGCAGGTGCTATGTCCGGAACTGTCGTGAACAGTGCTGCAGCATTCAAGTACGGACCAAACACGGACAACGATGTAACTTACTCTGACTTATCAATCGCCACCAATACAGTTGGTGTAGAAGCTGGCGGAAGCGGTGATTTCACGTTCACAGATGTGGCGATGAGTAACACGAAGGATTTCTCTATCACCGGACAATCGAACATTGAATTCATCGAAGGAACTGTGGACTCGACTACAGTTGATGTCACAGGTACAGGCGAGTTTACTCGCATGCGATCTCTGGAAGTTGAGTTACTCGCTGATACATTTGCCGTTCCTGATGCAACAGTCACATTGATTGATGGGGATGGAGCAGCAGCAGGCTCTGGTACAACAGATTCGAGCGGTATTGCAGAAGGATTGAATTTCGTAACAGCAACAGTCGACAGCAGTGGATTATACATTCCGTCACTGACTGGATATGAAGTGATGAGTGTCGCCAAGATCGACTACTACTACACCACTTCAACGAATAACCTTGCAGATTTCCGATATGCATCTCAAGCAGTAACGCTTAGCGATTTAACAGGTAACAGTGCTACTGTACCACTTACCAACCAGATTACTGAGCGTGTATGTTGGTATTCGACCAGTACACAATACACGACCGTCTCTCCATGTGCAGGTTCATTCTTCACGAGCGGTGTTCGTACCTATGACGATGGAAACGGTGGAACTGTCAACGAGTATGCATACTCGAATTCCTTGACAATTGGACAAGAAGACAACACGATCATGATGGATACACCTTACATCTACTTCAAGTCGAACACTCCGTACAATTTGAACGGAACTACAATTCTGTCAACTGGAGCCTACGACTTCTACGGTACACAGCGTTGGTACACAAGTTACCCTTACGGTGGCCAAGTCTACATGAACGATGCAGCCATGTACGGTGTTGCTGTTGATGATGAAGGCGATATGTTTGGTGTTGAAGTTGGTTACTATGGATCACCAATTACCACGTTTGTCGCGAACAACACAATCTTCTCCAATGTTGCGAAGATTTCATCTCAGAACGGTTACACTTGGGGTACCTCGTCACAATACCTTTGGGAAATTGAAGAGTTCTCGGTCACGAACTCAACGATTACGCACTACCAAGGATACACAGAACTCAACAACGCAATCCAAAACACCGATATCTGTATGATTCTTGGTGGCGGTGAAAACTCAGTCGTGAGTGACAACATCTTCAACGACTGTGGTGTAGGTGTTCACCTGCAACGTTCACCTTACTGGAACCGGCATGCCGGTGTCGTTGGTGCAGACAACGCAACAATCTCCAACAACATCTTCAACGATGGTGGAGAAATTGCAGATATCTGGCTTTACCGTGACGGTTCATCCGACAACGCAATGATTTCTGGTAACATCCTGAACAACGGTGGCGCTGCAGCAGCAGCTATTGCACTGTACGACGGAAGTCACACTGGAGTGATGATTAGTGGAAACACGATCAACGCAGCTACGGACGGAATATACATTGACAACGCCTTGGATTACCGAATCACCGGTAACACAATCACGGGTGCTGGAGATGCTTCATATGCAGCAATCAGCGCTTTGGAAGGCTACGGTGATATCGATAACAACACAATCATTGATGCCGACGGTGGTATCATTGTCGACAGTGCAACATCACCACCGGCGCCAACAACTTCGTTGTGTTCAATTGCCAGCAACTCGTACCGATACACTGCCACATGCAGTGCAACGCTCGCTGCAGGTAAGACATTGGATATCAACATCGCAACAGACAGTTGGGGATACGAAGCATCAATTGATGTAACGAAGCCTGATGGAACGGTTGACAGTTTCGGCCGTGGAACAAGCACAACATTCGCGAGCAACACACAGTATACGCCTCTTGTATCCTACTCTGCTCCTGGACTGTACGCTGTTTCCTTGCAAGATTCGTACGGTGACGGTGGAACAGATGTCTTCATGGTTGAAGGTGGAGTTGCTGCTGGTTACGCCGGCCCAACTATCGCTGACAATTCGATTGGCATCTCTGCCGGTCGTACAGCACCAAGTGCTGTCGGACTTGTTTTCGAAGACTGTGATGGAGTGAGCATTAATTCCGCTCGAAACACCATTACATTGTCGGACATTGCAATGGACATTGACAACTGTGACGTTACCGACGTTTCCTCAGTGATTACCGGTTCGAACGATGCTTCAACCGTTGGTATTGATTCTGATGATGCGAGCGGAGATACGCTTACCCTCAGTGGAACTACAATCTCTGGTTATGCAACCGGTGTCGAAAAGACAAGTGGAGAACTCATCCTAACAGGTGATGCATCCATCACTGGAAGCGACTACGGTGTCAGTGTTGATGATGCAACTGTTGTAGCCATCAATGCTGCAGTGAACGGTGGAGCAACCGGAACCGGTCTCCACGTTGTTGACAGCGATGATGTGTGGGTCTACCCAATGAACGCTTCCGGATTGGTCGGAATGTACGTCGAGAACTCACCATTCCGCTGGGATGGAGGAACCTCGACTGCTACGACCACGCTCGAAGTGGTTGAATCACAAGGTAGTATTGAAAACATGACTTGGACAACCTCGTCGACTCAAATTGATGCGGGAAGCAATGCCTACGTTACATCGATTGGTAACACCATCGATGAAAACCGCCTGGTCGTTGATTCATCTGCAACTATTGATGAGGCAAACTTGTTCTCCATGGAATCAACTCACTTGAACGCAGCTCCTACAAAGGAAGTTGCAATGATGATTAAGTCCACAGACGGAACACGAGCATCCTATGTTTCTACAACCTTCCAACCTGAAGTCATGACCGTTGACGGTTCAAATGACGACTGGATTGGTGGAAACGCCCTCAACCCATCTGGCTATGCAATGCCAGGTCTCATGAGCGGTGATGGAACAAACGACATGCTTGTTACTTACATCGAAGGGGACGACCTTTACATTGGTCTTACCGGTGAAGATCTCGCAGCCAGCGACGTTCTGATTTACCTCAGCGTTGACGGCAGCGGAAGCAGCACTGGTTACAACCTCGGTGGTTCACACAACCTGCCATTCCAAGCCAACTACGTGCTTTGGGCAGACAGTGAGAGTTCTTACGACTTGTACAGCTACGGTTTCCTTGGATGGGGCGCTACCTCACTCAGCTCGGCTACCGTCGATGTTGCATCTGCATCTGGATTGACTGAAATTTCCATACCGTTCTCACGAATTGGTGGAACTCCAAGTCAAATCGACATAGTTGCCATTGTTCAAGGTGAATCGACTGCTGATGTCAGCACCGTTCACCCAACACAAACCATTGATTCGGCGAACACACTTCAGAACTTCACTCAGTACATCACCGTCGAACTTACTCACGATGATTTGTTGACTGGAGAAATTAACGACGAAGTGCTGGTTTACCGCTCTTACAAGGGTTCGAACACACCAAGTGTCGCTAAGAACTATGACGTCATTATCAAGACGGAAGCAGATTGTGAATACGACTGGGAAACAACAACGGATTTGTCGCTAGCGACAAACGTTGAAATCACCATGAACATGGCTCGTGCTTGCCCTGAGATTCAATCGACTCTCGATGATATCTCCGTGGCAGAAGACTCTGGTGCCTACACCTTTAGCCTAACCAACTTGGCTGATGACGTGCAAGACCTTGAGGCTGATCTCACTTGGACATCCGCTGCAGGAACCCTCGTCGCTTACGACAATGTGCTTGTAGACTGGAACCAAAATGGACAAACTGTAACCATTACTCCTCTTGACGACCAATTTGGAACTCTTGAATACGAGTTTGAAGTTACTGACAGCAATGGATTGACTGACAAGAAGAACATTACCTTCGAAGTTACCAACGTGAACGATGCTCCGGTTATCTGCAACGTTGAGGACGCAGGATGTATGCCAATCTTCTCCTCTGACGACAGCTTTGACAACATCCTTGCAGAAGGATTTGGAACACACACCAAGGACCTTGGTACTGTTTCGAACGCTTCCAAGTCTTACATCCGAGACATGGCTAACGAGCAATCGCCTGTTCGCCAAATCTATGATTGGGATGCATCTGTTGACTCAACCTGTGTTGCGTTCACTGTAGAAGTGAACACGCTCAACTCGTTGATTATCACTGAGAACACATCCAACGAAAAGGGCGGTTCATGCACAGTTACGCTTGAACTCTCTGATGATGGCGCTGAGAACACTGCAGCTACACCGTACACAGTCGACTTCTCAGTCGCACCAGTGAACGATGCTCCAGTGATTACCTTGCAAGACACCGACGGTCAGAACCTGTTGATCAGTGACGCTGGAAGCCGTGCAAACGGTGAAGGTGAATTCATCACCATGACTGAAGACGATACCAATGCTGACAACCTCACTTGGGATCTGCTTCCATTGATGAACGATATTGACCACGATGTTCCTGCGGACCTTACTTGGACTGTTGAACCAACTGCACAGTGTGCATACACCAACTACTTCACAACGGCAATCGTTGGAACAGACTTGGTCTTCACACTCATCCCAGACGCAACCACAAACGGATACGATTGGGAAGTTGACTACATGAACGATAACGGTATCCACCAATTGCGACCAGGTGGCCAGACTTTCTGTGCCATCAACTTGGTTCTCGAGGATACTGCTACCGCACCATCACACACGCCTAACTACGATACGACTGTGCTCAACTCAGCATTCACTGAACAATTGGCACCGTACACTCAAGGACAAGACGATGTTGTGATGTATGTCACCATTGATCGTGTTGCAGAGAACGTCGCTGACTATTCTCTTGATGCAACCAATGGAGTGAACTTCAACGGAATTAGCAACATCATGACCGGTACCTATGTTCCTGTTTCAGTGAACATTGACGCTGGTGGCGATGAAGGACCATACAATTACGACCACATGTTGGCAGTGACCTTCCATACCGATGGACACTTTGAAGACGAAACTACTCGCTACTACAACGTTCCTGACTACGGAACTACGTTGGTCGTTGAGGAGAACATCTTCATCACAAAGGACACAACCAAGGTCGAAGTTTCAATGGACGTTCTCACCTGTTTGAACAACCCATGTGACCTCACCGTCTCGTCCAGTGAGAGATTCCAATCTGATGACCCTGAGTCGCACCGTGCAAACAACGGTGGTTCTCAAGGTGCTCTTTGGTCCTCTCCAGGACAATACGGTCAGAATGCATCGCAGACTTCGGAACGCCGACCAATGCTACAAGACAGCTTCTGGTGTAACAACCGAATGACAACCTTGGACCTTGCAACTGCTGAGGCGAACTCAGATTGGGGCAAGTGCAACGAGTACGCTTCTGGATCCGGTTCTTTCGGTGCAACTGCACAGAACCTACCAACCGTTGTTCGTACAATCGGTGCAAGTTCTGTTGCCTCGTTCGCACCAAGCATTGTTGTGGTCAGTCTAACTGGTCTGTTCGTGAGCGCTCTTGCCTTCTCCAGCCGCCGTGCTGATGATGAGGAAGAAGTCGTTGAGAACACTCTGGAAAACGACGATATGGCTGTGAGCCCAGTTATCGCTACCATCCTTATGGTGGCGATCACTGTGGTTCTCTCCGGTGTCATCTATGTGTGGGCAAGTAGCCTAGCAGAGACCGATGTCAAAGGTGTACCTCGAGTGACCTTTGCTATCGATGATGTCAACAGCTTTGATGTCGATGAAGGCCACTGGCGAATCACTGTACAAGCTTCAGAAACTGACTTGGCAACTCAAGCAGTTGAGGTTCGAGTGTTCTACGTTGATGGCAATGGTGAACCACAAGTCAAGACGACCAATCTAGCAGATACTGCAGGCGTTTACGGATTCAATCCTCAGAACAGTGACTCTATGGTCACGTTCGTGGATCAAGTGAATACAGAAGGTGACGATAAGGTCTCGACCTTTAACACCGGTGACACAATCTTTGTGCGCACGCATGACACTGACGGAACACCTCTCGAAGATGTAACCATCTCCCTGAACTATGCACCAGGTGCAGGTCAAGGAGCACAACTTCGTACATGGTCTGGCTTGTCTTACGACGTCAGCGCTTGAGTTTAACCACTGAAGTGACGATAACGGACGCATTGGGGAGGGGTTTTCCCCTCCCCTTTGTCTCCCGCATCCCTTGATCGGGATGACTACCTTTCGGGGTAGAGAGCTACACGATCGCAGGGGGTTTCCAAACGGGGCCCCCTGCCTTCGTCCCCTTTTTTTCTTTTTACACTCTATGGCTGCGAGCGAAGCCTTTCAAGTGATTAGCCTTTCAGCCAATTGAAGGACATGTCGAATTCACCAGAAATACCGTTAACCAAGTGCGTAGTTTTTGATTGCGATGGCGTCTTGGTCGATGCAGTGAGTTCGTGGAGAACACTGCACGATCACTTCGGAACTGACAATTCACTTCACCTCCAACGCTTTATACGCGGCGAAATCACTGATGTGGAGTTTATGCGCTCAGATATCCAAATGTGGAAAGCAGTACAGGACCCGATTTCCCGAGATGAACTCTTTCGTGCATATTCGGGCGTCAAATTGATGGACGGTGCTCGTGAGGTCGTTGAAGAGTTGCAGCAGAACGGTGTGTTCGTTGCCATTGTCAGTGCTGGAGTCGATTTGTTTGTTTCTTCGATTGCTGCAATGCTCAAAGTTGATGATTGGATTGCCAATGGCTTTGTCTTTAACGATGATGATTCATTATCTGATGAAGGTGTATGTCGACTTCATGCCACCGGTAAAGGAGAGGTGATCCACCGACTTTTGAAAATGAACCATTTGGATGTAGGTGGCTGTGTTTCAGTTGGTGATTCCGAAATGGATTTGTCGATGCACGTGGATGGCAGTCGATTCATTGGATTCAACCCAACTCGTGACACCTCTATTGAAGCATTTAATTCTGCAGATATCGATGTCGTCCACAGCAAAGATTTGCGTGACATTCTGCCGCATCTTCGATTGAAGTAATCATGCAAACGGAATCGCTGTTGTTGCATGACTTTTCAGATTCACGATGGTGAGCATACAGGGTTTAGGCTGAAATCCAAGCATTCGTTGATACGAAGTTTGGTCTTGCCAAGTGCTTGAGCAAATCAGCGTTGTTCCCTTGTAATCCACGCAAGCGTGACCGTGTACGTGCCCTGTGACAAAAATATCTGGAACTTCTCGAATGACCAGCCCGTCCTCCGGCTCTGGAGAAAGTGGCGTTTTCCCACCCCATTGGGGGGCTAAGTGTCGACGCCTGAGCATTTGGCGCATGGCTTCGACTGGATCTGCATAGGTCACAGTTCGCAGCCCGGCCACGAAGTCGTCAATGGATTTCCCGTGATAGGACAGTAGGCGGACTCCATGAAGCGAAAAATCACATGGATTCCCTACGAATGTAGTGGTGTTGTAATCCTGTTGAATATCCTTTTCGAACGTCGGCTGTGGTTCGGCCGGTCGAACCGCATCATGATTTCCCGGAAGCATGACACACTCGACCCATTCGGGTAGCAACTCTAAGAGACGAGCGAATTCGGAATATTGTCCAAACAAATCAGGTATTGATAACTCACTGTCTTGGCCTGGGTATATTCCAACTCCATCGACACAATCTCCAGACAAAATGAGGTATTTGATCGTCTTTGCCAATGGGTCAGTATGGAACCACCGGACCATTTTATGCCATTGAGCCTCAAGGAATGTTTTCGAGCCCACGTGGATATCTGAAAGGAATGCAACGCTCACACCGTGTTCTGCTGAGGCTTTTTGATGACTTGCTTCCATCGGGAAGTGCAAGTCGTCAACGTAGAACATATCTCCAGTTTGACTGAAAGTACCTGAAACTCCTAACACATCGTCAGGCATGAGTCCTGCTTCCAAAATCTGTTCTTGAGCTCTGTCCCTGTCGTTCCCCTTCCTTTTGGTCAAAAGACATGTGAGTTCACCGGTTTCATCTTCGAGATTCCACATGAGATGCCCGTTTTTCGTATAGCGAGGTTCATTCACCAATCCAATCGCCACAGCTTTGTTTTCATAGCCCTGATAACGGCTGCTTTCAGCATGCAGCCTCGAGATCTCGGTTGGTGTTCGAGGCAATCTCGAGTTTTGAATAATCATCTTACGTATGCTGCGCAATCTGTCTCCAAAGCACGATGTAATGTCTGCCATTTTGCCTTCTGTGATGCTGTTGCCTGTAATGTCGTAATGCACGAGGATGTCCGCTGGTGCATCGGACGCGTTTTCACTAAAGTCAGCAGTGTTCCAGTCTGGTAAGTTGTTTCGAAACTTGATGTCAAGTGGCTCTGGTGCCTTTATTGGGGCTATTGTCCTTCCAAGTTCAGCGACCGGTTGTTTCCTTTGTGTCTCCATGCGTTGGGTTTTCTGTTTGGTTTGAGAATTGCTGTTCTTTTCATTCCAAACTTCAAGCATCGATTCCAATATTTCATGGGTTAGGTAACCTTTGGTGAAACCGACAAGTGGTGCACAATCCAGCACGCCCTGAAGGTCATCGTGTTCGAGGAGTTTTGAGCGAACTGAGGCAGCAGGGAGTATACCCCTGTTGCGTAGTAGACTCGTCATCTCCTGCTCGGTGGCACCCATAGTGTGTGGTGACGCATTCAGTGCAAAAGCACATCGGCTCGTATGTTTGAGAAATGAAGACGACTAATCCCATTCGACCTGTTTGTCAAGGGCTGTTTCTTCGGCTGGAGCCGCTTCTCCATCCCATGCTTCATCTTGCCACGGTGCAGATTCACGAGCAGCTTCCTCTCGCTTTTGCCGTTCCAATTCAAATTGAATCTTTTCAGCAACTTCGTCAGCCATTTGTCGTTCCTCTTCAATGCGTTGCTCTTCGGCTTGTGTCATCGCAACGTCCCATCTTTTGATGGTCGAGTTGAGTGCGAAATGAACGAAACCAATTTTGTTTTCGGCACGGTTTCCACCAATCTGAGTGGATTCAGCATTCGCCCAATTTTTGGATGCGATTCCAACATAGACGAGACCCACTTTCTTGTTGGAACCATCGTTTTTAGGTCCAGCAATACCGGTGATTGAAATCGCAATATCAGCATTCGCGTTTTTGAGAGCACCTTGAGCCATTTGTATGGCAACTTCAGCAGATACAGCACCTTTCTTTTCGAGGGATGAAGGTTTAACGCCGAGTTCCCGGATTTTAGCATCGTTCGAATAGGTGACCCATGCCTGGTTGAACCACGAGGAAGCACCAGCAATATCGGTAAATGCACTTGAGAGCAAGCCTCCAGTACATGATTCAGCGACCGTAATGGTGTGACCGCCTTCTTTGATGCGCCGAACTAGACGAGCTGCAGCGGCTTGAACATCTTCATCCATGCAATTCAATCGCAGTGTTCACCTGTTTTGAGGTTAACGCCTGCATCAATGCCTTCAATAACACCTTCTTACAGGAACGGTTGGGTCTGTGGTCTAGTGGTTATGACACCGCCCTTACACGGCGTTGATCGAGGGTTCAAATCCCTCCAGACCCACTACCAAAGGTATGTCCGAATATTCTGGTCCGCATTGGCAATCACTTTGGTAATCCCTGATTTACGTTGGAACTCGGTGGCTTGTTCTTCGGTTCCATCAACGAGTATGAGGTGAACCGCTCTTTGCCACAATCCGGGTATTGGGGTTGAGCCTCTATGGTCGACAGCCACCAAGATGTCATCCAGTTCAGTAAACATCAGTAAAGGTGTTGAATCTTCGATGTCTTGAGCTTGTAAAAGCAACCACCTTGCTCCATGCATCGAAGCACGAACATCGTCGCCTAAATCCTTCAGTGTGACGACTCGGATTCTCATCCCTCCATTGAATAGCGCAGCATGGCCATTACTCCACCAAGTCCCATGAGTTGTTGCCCACCGTCATGGTCTATGGAGCATTGCACCATCACAGCACCAATATCTGCAAGACCGTTTGTCCATTCAAGCCAAGTTTTACCGTCAATTCTTTCGGTTTCAGAACGCAGTAGGTCTGCGGAAATCAACAGTGTTTCAATAGCACCCTCATTCATAGCACGAACGAGGAATTCTTCACCGTAGGCGACAGCTCCACCGGTTGACAAGCGCTTCCATGCTTCTTCAATGAGAGCAATTTCATTCGATATGGCGTACTCGCTCAATAAATTCCCTGCAAGGCCCTCGCGTAGAACTTCATTCGCCCCCGCTCGGCCACCCATGGATGTCGCAATCGATTTCATAATCCGAGTTTCACCTGACGCTCGCAGATCCGCAAGCAGTGCATCCCTCGCATGCCCAGGCCCACAGACAATCAACGGTGTTGAACGACCGAGTGTATCGACCAATGCGTTGATGACATTTGAACGAAAAGTACTGGCGATACTGGCTGAATGGCGAATCTCACCTCTCTTTCCACCACCTCGCATCGTCCACGTTGCACCTTCACGTAATCCACGGCCAGTGACATGGAATATGACCACTTCATCCGTTTCGACAACCGCTAAAACGACTTGCGATTGGCCTGATGCCTTTTCAGATTGAAGTAATAATTCGACATCGGCAGGAGTGAAGAAAGCGTGCGTCGATAGTTCGACTTCATCACGAATTTCTACAAGGTGTGTATGGTGCATCCCGATATCAAAGTGGGCTTCCTCAATTGTACCGTGAATCCGTAAGTGCTCGCTAAACGTTTGGTATTCAGTGTCCTGGACACGAAGGCGAATCCACATTTTTTTCCTTTCAGCAGATTTAGCCCGCCCCCCTTCTTCTCCACCTGTTGTCTGGTCACGTCGTTCACCAAGCATTGCAAAATGCATGCCTTTACGAGTCATACGGGCGAGTGCCCACAAGTCATCGTCGGTCTCCAATCGGAGTCGCCAAACTTGGGGTTCTCGCTTGAGGATTTTCATTTACTTCACCCAAATACGCCGGTGAGTTTTCCATTTTCATCCATGTCCATATCGAGTGCCGCTGGTCGCTTTGCAAGTCCCGGCATGGTCATCATGTTCCCAAGTACAGCCACAATGAATCCTGCACCAGCATTCAATCGGAATTCACGAACTGGAAGAGTGAATCCAACAGGTGCTCCCAGTTGGCCAGGGTCGTGGGAGAATGAATACTGTGTCTTTGCCATACAGACCGGTAAATGTCCGTATCCCCAAGACTGAAGTTTATTCAGCTGCTTCATTGCTGCACTGCTCACTTCCACACCGTCTGCTTTGTAGATGCGTTGTGCGATTGCTTCCATTTTTTCGAGAACAGGAGTATCTGATGTAAACAGGGGCGTGAAGGGTCTTCCGTTGGCAACATGGTCATGAACTGCTGCAACAACAGCTTTTGCCAGTTGTTCTCCACCTTTGCCACCGTTTGAATGGACTTCAGTGAGCGTCACATCAGCCGCACCACTCTTTTGCGCTGCAGTTCGAAGGGCGTCGAGTTCGGCGTCCGTGTCGGATGCGAATCGGTTGATGGATACGATGACAGGCATTCCAAATCCAGCCATGTTCTTGATGTGACGGTCAAGGTTTCCTTGTGCACCTCGTGTGACTGCATCAACATCTTCCTTTTCGAGTTCTTCTTTCGTAGGTCGATAACCTCCGCGGCTACCAAAAGCTCCTCCATGAAGTTTCATTGAACGAATGGTGACGTTCATCACGACACAATCTGGAGACTTCCCAGAGTTTGCCGCCTTGATGTGCATGAATTTTTCAGCACCCATGTCAGAGCCAAAGCCTGCCTCAGTAACGACGATATCAGCAGCACCCAAGGCTAAGCGGTCAGCAATGATACTGGAGTTTCCATGAGCAATGTTCGCAAACGGTCCGCCGTGGATAAAGGCGGGATTGCCTTCTAAAGTTTGGACCAAGTTTGGTAAGAACGCATTGCGTAGCAACAGTGCCATTGCACCAGCAGCACCGATTTCTTCAGCCTTGACTGGATTGCCACTGAGGGATTGCCCGACTACGATTTCGCCAATCCTCTTTCGCAAGTCTGCATAGTCGTTGGCCAGAACCAAGATGGCCATGACTTCACTTGCAGCAGTAATATCGAACCTGTCTTGGCGGGGATTTCCGTTTGCGGGACCACCAAGGCCGATCACGATGTTTCGCAGTGAACGGTCGTTCATGTCGATGACTCGAGGCCAGAACACTCGTGTTGGGTCCAATTGTGATTCGTTGCCTTGTTTCATGTGGTTGTCAATAAGAGCCGAGAGGAGATTGTGTGCGGAGGTTACGGCGTGAAGGTCGCCGGTGAAGTGCAGGTTGATTTCTTCCATGGGGATGACTTGAGAGTGCCCACCACCTGCTGCACCACCTTTGATTCCAAAGACTGGACCCATTGAAGGTTCACGGATGACGCAAGTGGCGCTCTGTCCAAGAGCACACAGTGCTTGAGTGAGTCCGATTGTGGTTACTGTTTTCCCTTCTCCAAAGGGCGTAGGATTCACCGATGTGACCAGAACCAGACTACCCTGAGGCTTTGAAAAGCGCTGACTGAGAGCATCCCAAGTTATTTTTGCCATTCCCCGACCCATCGGCATGAGTTCATGCGATGAAATCCCAAGTTTCCAAGCAATGGTCTCTATTGGTTCAAGAGTTGCTGCACGTGCGATATCCAAATCACTTGCCATGAGCATGTAGCGGTTCGGTATGGCTTTGAAACCCTCGGGTCAAGTTCGGTCAGAAACGACTGTTTCCACACCTGGCAATCTGCGCCGGAACACTCACTCGTCTTTCATCTCACCAAGGTAGGCTGGCAACTCAATTCCAGCCATCTTAGCAACATCGTGCACTGGTGGTAGGCTTTGCATGAGTGAAGAGATGAAGTTCGAAGTCGAGCCACCTTCTCCATTGTTACCGCCGTTGCCAGAATCCCAAACGGTGATCTTGTCAATCTTGAGGTTGGAAATTGCTTCGGTTTGTCGAGAGACCAATTCTTCAATCTTCTCAACCATCAGCAGAGTCGCAGCAGCCTTGGTGTCTCCACCTGCGCTTTCGACCAGTGACTTGTAACCAGCAGCCTTTGCTTCAAGGACGGCTTGTTGACCAACCGCTTCAGCCTGATAGCGTGCAAGGATAGCATCTGCTTGACCTTGTGCGATACGGCGTTGGCGTTCAGCTTCAGCATCTGCAGAAATCACAACTTGTTCCTTAGCGACGATTTCACGTGCGATGTCTGCTGCACGAAGACGTTCGCTCTCAAGAGAATACTGAGCCTTTTCAATTTCTTCTTGAGCACGGCGTTGAGCAACTTCAGCACGTTGACGTGCTTCTGCTTCTTTCTCTGCAAGTGTTGCGTTTGAGATAGCGATAGCAGCTCGGCTCAAGTTTTCACCTTCGATAGCGTTCTTCTCTTGCTCTTGAACGAAAACTCTCTGGAGGCTGATTGCGGCTGCTTTACCTTGTTCTGTAGAGGACTTTGCCTCTTGGACTGAGATTTCTTCAGTCATGATAGCGTTTGCTTGTCCAGTCTTTGTTTCAGATTGTTGCTTCTGAACTTCGATGATACGGTTTCGATCTGCTTCTGCAACACGAATCTGTCCCCTTTCGAGAGCCTTAGCACGGTCACCCTCTGCGGAAGCAATTGCTTCTGCGGCTGCCTTTGCACCAATCGAGTTGATGTATTCAGCCTCGTCAGTGATGTCGGTGATGTTAACGTTGAGCAAAACCAATCCGAGTTTGTGCAGTTCAGAATCGACGTTGTTTGAGACCATGCGTAGGAACGCATCACGGTCTTGGTTGATTTGCTCGATGGTGAGTGTAGCGACAGTGAGACGAAGTTGACCGAAAATGATTTCTCGTGCCATTTCTTCGATTTGGACGTTGGACAAACCAAGAAGACGTTCAGCTGCGTTTTGCATGATCATTGGAGATGTTGAGATACCAATAACGAATGTTGATGGGACGTTAATACGAATGTTTTGTTGTGAAAGTGCGTGTTCAAGTTGAATGGGGATGGTCATCGGCTTGAGGTCGAGATACGCATAATGCTGTATGAGCGGCCAAACAATTTTTCCACCACCGTGGTAACATTTTGCTGCTCCTGCGTCTTTTACGTTACCGTAAACGACCAGAATCTTGTCGGATGGTGCGAGTTTGTATCTGCTTGTGGCCACATAGATTGTTCCGAACACTGCGAGTGTGAACAAAAAGAGTCCGATAACTGCGATTGAGGTTCCTGCGTCTGCCATGGTGTCACATGCATGGTGTCCTTTATGAGTGTTCACCCGACTCGAAAAGGTCTGCAGACCTCATTCTTCTTCGGATACGTAGGTGTTGACCGACAGAGGTTTGACGATGAGCGTCTCTCCGATTGCTTTAACGACTTCAATAAATTTGCCTGTTTTGAGGCTTGCAGTCTCGTTTTCCAATACGGCGTCACATGTTCGCATTGCGTTTTGGAACTCAACTTGAACTTGCCCGGTTTCACCTGCACGGATTTCCATGTAGACTTTTCCTTGTGCACCTACTGCCAGTGAATGCTTGACGGTTCCATCGACTTCCAGCGACTTCATCACCTGGAATACTTTTCCGATGATGTACATTGAGAAAAACCCTGAGACGGCTGCGACAAAGATTGCAATGAGGTCTGCTCCTCCGCTTTGAGTTACGGCAAGGCCTGCAATTCCAAACATCATAATGAAACTGAGTATGCCTTGAATTGTGAGCATATGGAATATTCCTTCCGCGCCCATGTCAAAGTCGGTTTCAAATCCTGCAAACTCGAGTGCACCATCTGCAACGCCACCAAGTAGAATGAGTATGAAATAAATGAGGAACAAAAAGGTTCCAACGATCGCCATTACAGCGAACAATACATCGACGCCGGAGATGGCTCCGAGTCCTACAAGGTCAAGAATATTTGAAATCAAGGACATTTTATCACTGGACTATACTGTTGGCTTCTGTTCTTCAACCTTCGCCTGTTGCTGCCGTTGAATTGGACGGATGTAGATGAAGTAATAATGTCCAAAAACGATTGGTCCTAGAGAGAGGCCAAACATCAGCCCAACACCCCATGAAGGTAGATTGAGTGCAAGGCCAATCGCCACAACAATGAGGAGGCAGACAAGCATCGATGCTTTTTCGAGGATAATCAAAATCGGTGTCGAGCCCTGGTTCACACGGTCTTTCATCGCAAAGATGTCTCGCAGATTGGACATCTCAACCCTCACGAGAGGAGATCTGACCATGCTATTTCACTCATGATGACTATCATGAGATAGACGAAGCCGATAAAAAAGGCTGGGTTTCGACCCTTTTCAACGAGGCTTTCAACTTGATGCAGTTGTCCATTTGCATCGCGAACAATCGTTGTTGCTTCCGAAGTGATGTAGTTGCCACCTTCGGTGAACTCTTTCTCGTTTTTATTGCTCTGAAACACCATGAACACGAGTGTACCGATAACAACGCCTAAACTCGGGCCGAGTAATACGCCCAAAGCAGAGTTGAATTCAGCCCACATAGCTGCAGTAAGGTAGAGACCAAACCCAGCGGTGAGGAGTGAAATTAGGCCCTTGCCTCGCTTTTGGTTGGATAAATTGAAACCGTCCATGCTATTTGTAATGAGTCACCCTTTTTCAACCCTACCCCGTTTCAAGTCCTCTGTCCATGATGTTGAAGAACTACGGCGCGCATGGTATCACATGGCACAGGTCCGGTATGCGATAACCGGTAGCCCAGTGACTCATTCTCTTTCACCATTGTTGCTTGGCTTAGTACTCTCAAACCTTGAAAAATTCGGCGGTGATGTCGAGTTACACAGTAAAAATTCTTCAATGCATTTGGTTGATACTCGGGCAATTGAAGATGCATTAGGGTGGGGCTATGCGGGGCATGCACCCAACGCACCGGAATGGGAGTACACGGGCGCTCCGTTCGGGAAATTCCGGACCGATGCTCTGCTGAAAAAGGCCATTGAAGCAGCGATGGAAATTGAAGACGCTGACCCTCGTCTTTCATCGTCCTTTGATTCCGACCCCGTCTCGTCGCCCACCACTGGAAATCCATATCTGGCTGAAGCAGTTCGCCGACAACTTCCCACGCAGTGCCTCGAAAACGAAGTGTGGATTAATCTCACCTCACCTCTCAAGCACCAACTTGCCAGCGATGCGATCTCGACCATTGACGATTCAATGGATTTGCAATCGGTCAATACACTGCGATGGGACGGTCAAGGATGGTGGTGCGCAAGTGTCGATGGCTATGGCGTGGTGGCCTTGGCCCAGCACTATGGCGTAGACGTCAAAGGTGGAGCAATTCTCGGGATCGTTGGAGGAGGAGGTGCTGCTCGTTCGACTGCAGATGCATGGCTGAAAGAAGGCGGTAGAATCTCAGCAGTCCCCGGTCGTCGTCCACTGGAATTGCCGTATGCGTTTGAATCTTTGAAGCCAACAGAAGCAGTTGATTTTGTGGTGGATTTTGAAAAGAACCAAACCTCTGAATCCAGTTTTTCTCAATGCGAATTACGATTGAACCCAACCTATGGGCCTCAACCAGGTGATCTCGAGTCAAGATTTTCCGCCTTACTAAGCCGGCCGCTTGATGGCCGTTGGATGCTTGTTGCCCAACATCTTGAAGCATGGAAGCGGTTGTGGACGCCCCAATATGCGGATTTCCTTCCATCACTGGAGCTTCTCCTCACGCAATTGGTCCATGCCGAAAACCTACTCGCAAAGTATGCATGACGCCCAAAGCGATTAGAATGAGGAAGTAAAGGAGAGAACGGTTCCAATGAATATGAGGATGCGCTTACTGTGCTTGTTGGTCCTCCTCGGACTCGTGTTGCCAAGCTTGTCAGGGCATGTGTCTGCCGGCCATCCACCTGAAGACCAATCGTTTACAACACCGCACACTGGTGTTGATTTTCCTGTTGGTTGGGAAGACTTCAGTTACTTTACAGGTTCCGGATTCACAACCGTACAACGCGAGTACAGGCTGCTTTATCCGGCAATGACCGCTGGTGAAGGGAGTGATATGGCCGGCAACGGTCCTTTCCCAAACGTCCAATTTTTCGTTGACTCAGGTGAATCTTCTTCTTCATACATGGACTTCGCCTCCCGTTTGGTTGAAAGAGGATTTATGGTCGCCGTTCTCGATGATGCCTTGGACTCCACAGATTTGAGTTCGATTCTGGAACACACAACCGGTATTCGGAAAAACTTGGCACAACTCAACAACACCAGTAGCAGTTCTGTTGGGGGTACATTTGGCCAATTCGATCTCAGCCATTGGGGCATGGGTGGCCATGGAGTTGGTGCCGCAGCCGCATACGGCGCATATCCATACTGGATGAATTCAACGCTCCAAGAATCCGTTCAACCTCCGAGAGCAGTTTTTGGAGTCGGGTCTGATTTTGGTGATTGGGATGATGACCACTGGGATGAATTGGCCCCTGAAAATTGGATACATTCACCAGCATCGCCTGCAGCAGGTCTGTTCCTCACCGGTTCAGCAGACGAGGTGTTTTCTTCGAGCGATGTGGAAAACACCCTCTCCAACGGTGATGGCTTCGGATGGCAACTGATGGAAGTGCTTGGTGCAGACCATTACCAATATCAAGATTCGACCTCGCTTTTCGAAGGCTTCAACGATGGCGATGCATCACTTACTCAGGACCAACAAAACTCCATTGCAGCAGAGCATATTAACGACTATCTCGATGTCACACTGCGCGGTTCTCACGAGCATTTCCGAGATGCTTTCAATCGCCCACTCGGCCCTCACGTCGTCAGTGATTCTGATGCTTACATCGTCGAAAATCTTCTCCAAAGTAATTTCCTGTTGGTGAATGAAACGCAAATTACTCCGAATGGGACGGCAACTTTCGGGCCACAGGTGACGGTTAATTTCTTTGCTGACTGGACCATGAGGGATGGCCGAAACCTTTCTGATTTGCCGACTGGATGGGATTTGAACATTGAATGTGCAGTTTCTGGAATGGATGCCACAGAAGGCCAGTTTGATGCGAACGGTACGGCAATTTGCTTGTTCCCCATGCAAGATGTAGCGCCAGGTTTCCATACTGCAACCCTTCGAATTTTCGTCGAAGGTGCTTCAACGACGCTCGATTTTTCCTTCAACCGCACCGATGCTCCACTGGTTGTTGTATCACCACCTCCGCCTATTGATGTTGAACAACGCAGCAGCATCCATATTGATGCTGCGGCATACGCATACGACCCGGACGGGCAAGAAGTGTTTGTTCAGTCCGCACAGTTTACAGGTGGTTCAACTGAGGATTTCACCGTCACCATTGACCAAGATCAAAAAGGAGTTCAGATTTATCACAGCGTTGATGGGGAAGAAGTCAACGGTACTGAGATCACCATGGTTTTGCGGGCTGGCGGTGATGGTGTCATTGATGAAGCAAACACGACGGCCCTTGTTCGTGTAATACCTGTCGATGACCCGGTCAGCAAAGTTGCAGATGTGCCTATGCAGAACATGATTGAAGACGGAGCATCGGTGACGGTCAATCTTTCGCAGTTTGTCAGCGACCCTGAAGGCGAAATCTTGTTCGGAACGGCTGGAGGGTACACAGAAGGTGTCTATGGTCCAGTGGGTTTTTCGTTGGCAGACGGCTTCCTCACCCTTTCACCCCTTCCCGATAAAAACGGCGCAACCGTCATGCATTTACTCGTTGGTGACGGTACGACCGTTCCCGTCGAATTGGATGTTCCCTTGTACGTAGAACCCGTCAATGATGACATCATCGTCAATGAATCCAACTGGAACTTGACCGTTGAAGAAGATGGAAGTCTTTCTGTACATCTTTCAGATTTGGCGTGGGACGTCGATGGAGACAATTTGTTTTGGACAATCAACAGTTCTTCTCAATCAGTCAGCGTAGTGCGTTCAGCTGGACAACTTCTCATTACTCCTCAACTCGATTATTCTGGTACAGATGTACTCACGAGCATCAATGTAACGGACCAAACGATGACCGTTCATCGGGTGTTGAACATCAGTGTGACTTCTTCACCGGATGCACCTGTGTTGATCCTTCAAGAGATAAATCTCATCGATTCAACCGCTGGAAGTTTGCAATGGTGGGTCTTTGATGCCGACGGTGTTATTCCTGAACAAAGTGAAATCCAAGTGAATGGGACCACGATTGAAAATCTGACTCATTCATGCGTATACGACAGCAACGATTTGACCAATCGATGCCTTTCGATGCTACCGCTGCCCGAATCTCACAACGGCACGGTGGAAGTGCGAGTCTCCGTATACGATGCTGAGATTGGAGCGAATACGGTAGCCTACATTTCGGTCAACATGACGCCTTCAATCAACGAACCAGTGGTCATCGTTGACTCAAATGATTCTGAGTCTGGAAGTTTAACCTTCTATGTCTTCGGATTCGGTGCAGTGGCATTCGTCATTCTCATCATCCTGTTTGTTGTGTTGCGCGATGCATCCTCTTCTTCAAAGACAACCCCAACTGAACTCGCATCGTCGCAACCAAGTACCGAAGAAGATGCTCATGCTTCGGTAGGTCTGCTCGCTCGAGCCAAACAACAACAGTAGCGTCTCACAATGGTATGTTGCCATGTTTCTTTGGCGGACTCCATTCACGCTTTGATTGGAGAATGTTCAATGCACGGCAAAGGCGCAATCGACTTTCACTCGGTTCGATGACATCATCCAGCCACCCGTTTCGTGCAGCAACGTAAGGGTCGCCGAACTTTGCTTTGTATTCAGCGATGAGTTGTTGTCGGATTTCCTCACGCTTTTCTTCAGGTGCCTTTTTGATTTCCGTTCTGTGAATGACATTGACTGCTCCTTCAGCCCCCATCACTGCCAACTCTGCAGTCGGCCATGCAATGTTATAGTCGCTTTGTAAATGCTTACAGGACATGGCCAAATAAGCCCCGCCGTATGCTTTTCGAGTCACGAGGGTGAGCTTGGGGACCGTTGCCTCAGCATAGGCAAACAACAGTTTTGCTCCATGACGAATAATTCCACCCCATTCTTGGACGACACCGGGCAAGAACCCGGGTACATCCTCAAAGGTGACCAAGGGTATGTTGAACGAATCGCACGTACGAATGAACCGTGCAGCCTTTACAGATGCGTCGATGTCAAGACAACCTGCCAAGACTTTCGGTTGGTTACCGACGACTCCAATTGTCTTGCCCTCAAGTCGAGCAAAACCGATGATGATGTTATCAGCATACGATTCAAAGAGTTCCATAAAGATGCCATCATCGACAATCTCCTCGACCACTTTGACCATGTCGTACGGTTTGTTCGGGTTGTCGGGGACAAAAGTTTCCAAATCGGGGTTTAATCGGTTGGCTGGGTCTGCTGTTTCTTCAAAAGGTGCATCGGCCATATTGTGGTCTGGAAGGTAAGATAAAATTTCACTGGCGAGGGTGCAGGCGTCTTCTTCATCATCCGCAATTAAGCAGGCTATGCCTGAGCGTGAAGCGTGCAATGATGCACCTCCAAGGCCCGCTGCGTCAATTTCGCCTTCGATCACTTCTGGAGTTTCAAGCGGTGAAGAGAGGAATAACTGGCCGTGGTCTTCGCCAAGAATCGTAAAATCAGCAAGGCTTGCCGCTAATGCAGAAACACCGACGACCGGTCCAAGTACCAAACTAATCATCGGAATTCTGCCGCTGCATTGTACCAACCTGTCGAGTAATTCCCCTGTGCCGGCAAGTGCAGATACGCCGTCATGAGCGCGCTGACCACCGCCGTCCCACATGCAGATGATTGGAACTTTCGCTCGTTCAGCCATCTCAATAATTTTGCCGATTTTCTTGGCATGCATTTCACCCATGCTACCGCCGTGAACGCTGAAATCTTGAGCGAAGCAGTAGATTCGTCTTCCATTGATTGTTCCGTGCCCAGCAACAACTCCGTCACCAAGGGTGTGGTGAAGGAACATTCCGTTGTCGGTTGAGCGATGGGTGACAAAGGAGTCGATTTCAATAAACGAGTTCTCGTCGAGAAGCATTCCTATTCGGTCTCGAGCAGTGCCTCTACCGCTGCTGCGTATGGCTTCTTGGCGTTTGAGGCCGCCACCAAGGCGAGCCTGCTCGCGCTTGTATTGGAGTTCCTCGAGACGCTCACTCGAATTGCCTGCCATGTCTTCTCCACCACTTCTCGGTTTTTCATTCAAGCGCCTAATTCATGAGGAGATTGTTTCCTTCTCCGCAAAGATTTGTGCCAATTGCATCCTCGAGTTTCACGTTGTTGGAAAGAGCCCAATGAACCTTGACAATCACAGTATCAGGTGCAGCAACACTGCCATGACCCATGATTCCCATTTCCATTTGTTTTCTGCCCTTGGAATAGACGTTCATATCCACTGGGCCGTGAATACACTGGTTGGTGACAATAATCGGAATCTCTCTGTTGATGCATCGGGTAAGTGCTCTCCAAACTTTGGTGTTCTCTGGAGCATCCTTTCCTGGGTCCTCAATGGGCAAATGCCCGAGCCCAGTTCCCTGAATGACAATTGCTTGAACACCCGTCTGAACAATGGCTTCAATTTCTTCCGAGTGAAGCCAAGGACCAGAAATGAACTGAGCAATTCTCGTACTTTTCTCGTAGGTCGTCGGACGTTCGCAAACGGGTCGCGTTGTGCTGTTTTTGCGTAGCGTTTCGTAGAAGTCGGTGTTCGTGTGACTCAGTTCCCCGTTGTCGATGGTAACATGAGCCAAGGCTTCACAGTTCACCGGTTGGAATGCATCACGGCGTGAGGAGTGCATCTTCCGAACTCCGGTGCCTGGATAGACTGCGCATTCACCGTCGTTGTTGGTTGAATGCATAACCAAGACGACTCCATCTCCAGCATCACCACAGGGCTGAGGGCCATTTGCCGCCCAATGAACTGCTGAAAGAAGGTTTTCTGCGGCGTCGGAGGAGCCTCTGTCTGAAGACCGTTGCGAGCCGACAAACGCAATTCGCCCCGGTGCCACTTCGCCCTTTCCACCCCAAGCAAAACTCATCGCAGCCGACGAGATGTGGAGCGTGTCAGTTCCATGGGTGACCACAACGCCATCACAGCCGTCGTCAAACGCCTGCTTTGATGCTTGTATCATGATGTTCCAATGCTGAGGGCGAATGTCGTCGCTGAACATGTTACCAAGTTTGACCGCTTCGATGTTTGCAATCTGAGCGAGTTCAGGTAGACTCGCAATCATTTCTTCCGGTTCAAATCGAGCCACAACCGCCCCGGTTGTGTAATCGACTTTGGAGGCGATTGTGCCGCCAGTATGCAGAATTCGAATGCGTGGAAGTGCATCGTTCGTCACTCTTTCCTGCTTTGGAGCGTTTGTTGCGGCAGGAGGGGATTGGGTCGGTAGCAGTTCGACGGATGTGACTTCATTGAGAGGATAACTGGCATTGTAGCCGTTGACCAGTTTAACAGTCAGGTGGTTTTTTGCGGCTGGATGCAGTACTACGCCTTCAATGCAAGTTTGCCCATTTCGTGTTTCCACTTCGAGTTTAACCCGTTGGCCTGCAGGAGGGACATCAACCATGACTTGGCTAATGGAGGGGGGCACATCAAGGGTTCGCCATTTACTTGTGGCAAAACCCGTTCGTACCGACGCCCTGAGATGTGTGGTGCCGGGAGCGGGGCTTGAACCCGCGACCTTCGGATGTCTCAGACACCGCAAGGGGTTTGCACGTCATACGATTGCCTTGTAGGCTGCCCTATGAGTCCGACGCGCCACCAACTACGCCACCCCGGCTTATCTCTCGCCTGTCGCGTTCCCCATTTCAACCATACGGATGAAAAGTGATGTAAAATCACCGTAGCCTTCATGCACTCTACGCCTCACGGACAACTATGGTTGACCTCAATACTGCTATGGCTGCCGCTGCAGGCGAACGCCAGAAGCGTATGGCAGATGAGGGGAAGGAGCGTAAGAAGCGGCGCAGTGGCAGCGACCTTGGAATCGAGGCCTTTGACCCCGTGAAACACGTGACCAAAGAAAAAGCAGAAACCGTCTCAATGTGGCTGGTTATCGGTTTCTCAGTTCTCGTGTCCTTGTTGATGCGCTATGTGCTCATGCCGCGCACCACTGTTGAGAAATCCGACATTCTCTATCTTGCGCCCTTGGCTGCAATCGCACTTATTCCTCAAGTCCACCGCATTGTTTTGCCAGAATCATTGAATGAGGTGTACACGAAGGGAACTTGGTTCAAGGCTGGGTTTCTCCACACCTTTACTTTCCTTGCCATGGCTTTCTTGTTGGTGAATCCACCGTTGGGTGACATCGCCGCACCTCAACTTGCTGACAAATGGGTTTTGGTACAAGATGAGGGCGATGAACTCAATTTTTCACAGATGAAGGGTGCTTCATCTTCACTGACTTGGGAGGTCGATTCAGGCAGTGGTCTCTCTGGTGATGTTTGGCTCCTGTTTGGACTTGCTGATAATCTCAATGTAGAAGGTGCCAATGTGACGGTGGAGCTCACGAACAATGCTGGTAACGAACTGCAAATTTCGAACGACCTCGGTTTCTGGGACAACAACTCAGTATCGATTGCTAACAATACGACTTCGCGCTCTTCGGTTTCGAAATTGATACCTCATGGTGATCTCGATCAACGTTTTGCACTCTTACTCGGAACCGATTTGGCGGTTGGCGAACATCAAATCACCGTCAATATTGTTGAGCAAGGGGACCCTTGGGAAAACACACGTGAGTACGTTTGGAACTTGCTCATCGTTGAAAAACTACCAGATGCAGATGCTTCATGACAGCATATCGCTGTGCGCAACAAGTATTCTGTTGAGCAAGCGGCTGATTCGGTGAATGTCTCGTTGTTCTTGGGTTTGCTTTTGCAATTGCCGTGCACGAAGATGCCTTACCAGAGGGGCAGCAGCAGTCCAGCACATGATGTCCAGTGAGCGGTTCAGAAGGGTGGTCATGATGGGGGGTAGGTGCAATCAATGGAGTGGTTTCTTCACGCCCGTTAAGTGAAAGTGAAAGTGAAATTAAGTACGGAGATGAGTGACCAGTCGAGCAGTAAGGGCGTCCAATTGAATCTGTTCTCCACCGCCTTCTACCAATCGATAGTCAACTTCAGCCATCCATTCGGTCATGTCAAGTTTCGCTTCTTCTGTAAGAAAATCAGCGGTGTAAAGTTCACGGTGAAGTTGGTTCACAAAGTCGGTTCCGGCAAGTCCGTACTTATCCAGCAATTCTCTCAAGCGCCGTCGTGCGGCGTGGAACCCATCATCTCTGCAGGCCATAAGGTACTGGTGCAGGGCTTCAGGAGGCGCGGTTGCCGACGTTTCATAGATCAAGTCACGGCTGATGTTCATATCCAATGCCGCAGCCACTTGAAGTCCGGTGAGAGCTTTTCTTAAGTCGCCTTGTGAAATACGTGTTAATGCTTCACCGGCATCGTCTGCTAACTCAACACCTTCCTGCTTGGCAACATGGTGGATTTGTGCATTGACGTCAGCATCTGCTAAAGGCCGGAATCTAAAGACAGCACAGCGAGATTGGATGGGTTCAATAATTTT